>NZ_JAWQUO010000020.1:0-87445 GCF_033446605.1 Iodobacter sp. CM08
AGGAAGCCCCCACCGTGTCTATTTTAGATTCAGTTAAAAAAATCTTTGCCAAAAAAGAAGTAAAAGCCAATCAGCAATTCTCAGATATTCAGCAAGCCATTGAAGCCGTGGCCGAGTATCAAGCTGAAACAGCCGAAGGCCATAGCACGCTTAATAGCCGTATGGATGAATTAAACGCCAGCATTACCGAATTGCGCGAATTCAAAGCAAAGATTGAAAACGAGCCAGCGCATTTTTCCGGAAGTCGTGACAAAGCAACCGGCGGCACAGGGTCTTTAGAGACAGACTGCTGATTGGGCGCTATGCCGTAATTCAATGAAAATAATGAATATCAAAACAAGGAAACACCATGCGCAATGAAACGCGAATTGCCTATAGCGCTTTTGAAAAAAAGATTGCTGAATTAAATAATGTTCCCGCTGCAAGTAAAACCTTTACGGTTGATCCATCCATTCAGCAAAAACTAGAAACCCGTGTGAAACTATCGAGCAGCTTCCTCGGTAAGATCAATATGCCAGCCGTCACGGAGATGGAAGGCGACAAACTGGGGCTAGGCGTGACCGGCACGATTGCAGGCCGCACCAATACTAAAAAAAATCCGCGTAAAACACGTGATGTAACGGGATTAAGTTCTGGCCGCTATCGCTGTGTACAAACCAACTTTGATACCGGCATCGGCTATGCCAAGCTGGATATGTGGGCCAAGTTTCCAAACTTCCAGACCAAGATCCGCGACGTGATCGTCCATCAGCAAGCACTTGATCGAATCATGATCGGCTTTAATGGTGTATCGGTGGCCGAAGACACCGACCGCGAGAAATTCCCGCTCTTGCAAGACGTGAACAAAGGCTGGCTCCAGCAGTACCGCGACAACGCGCCGACCAATGTGATGACAGGCACAGAGAAGCACCCTGACAAAATCATTGTTGGTAAAACCCAAGTCAAGGGTGAAGACGACGTTACATGGAAGACCGAAAAAGGCGAGTACAGCAACCTTGACGCGCTGGTGTTTGATGCGGTGAATACCTTGATTCACCCCGAGTACCGCGAAAACCCTAATTTAGTGGTGATCGTCTCCAGCGAAATGCTGGCGGATAAATACTTTCCCAAGATCAATAGCGAGCACGCGCCCACCGAAGAAATGGCGCTGGATATGCTGATTAGCCAAAAGCGCATTGGTGGCAAAACCGCCGTCACCGTGCCTTTCTTCCCGAAAGACAAAATGATGATTCTGCCGTTGGCTAATTTGTCGCTGTATTGGCAAGAAGGTGGCCGCCGCCGTCATGTGCGTGAAGAGCCAGACTATGACCAGATTGCCGATTACACCAGCTCCAACGACGCTTACGTGATTGAAGCCTATGAAGCGGGCTGCTTGATTGAAAACATCGAGCTACTGCCCGAAGAGCGCACGGAAGAAAAACCCGCAGAGGCAGGAAAGTGAGTCCCGCAAAAGCCCACTTGCTACGCATGACGGCGGCTCAGCTCTCAAAAGAGAGCGGTTCAGGTGCCCATGTGAATGCCAGCGGCTACGCGCTGATGTTGCACAAGCTGGCGGGCGACAAGCGACGGCTGAAACAGATCCAGTCCCTTAACCGCAAGATCGACGCTAAGCACGAGATGTTGCCCGATTACGCGCCTTGGATCAGCGGGGCTTTATCCGCCCAAGGCGGTGCGCAGGATGAAGTGCTAATGACGGTCATGGTGTGGATGATCGACACCGGCAACTTCACCGACGCGCTGCCGATTGTGCGTTATGCCTTGCAGCATAAGCTGACCTTACCGGATCAGTACCAGCGCACTTTGGCGTGCTTGGTGGTGGAGGAGATGGCCGATACCGCGATGGGCTGGCGTAGTCAGGGCGAATCCATCGAGGTGGCGGGCCTGTTAGAAGTGCTCACCGCGACCCAAAACGAAGATATGCCAGACCAAGTGAAAGCCAAGCTGTTTAAGGCCATCGCTTACGGCTTATCCGAGCACAACAAACCCGCTGCTGCCGACTATTTCCAGCAAGCATTAGCGCTGCATCCCAAGTGCGGCGTGATTAAGGATCTGGAACGGCTAAAGCGGGAAATGAAGAACATGGCCGCTGAAAAGTAGCCGACCGAGCGTACCCCGCAGCAAGAGGCAGGGGGAGGCGAAGCCTTTTAAGGTTCTTTCAAATCCCCCTCCACCTCTTAAGGACAGATCATGGGATTTATTGCAGCACAAAAAAGCGGCGAAAGCTTAGAGCCGCTGATTAAAAACAGCGGTTTCTGGCCAGATATCGATATCGCCGACGCGCACTTAGCATTACGCATCGATGGCACGGTCACCGAGCCAAGGCTAAGGCTGGCGCTGGTTGCCGCGATGGCCAGCGCCAATCAAGACCTACGCAAATTTAAAGCCAAGCATCTGGCCGATGGCATCCAGAACTTGGCCGAGGTTGAAAGCGAAACACTGGATTGCCAGAGCGTCTTAGTCGGCCATTACATCCGCGCCGTGTACTGCTTAGCCAGGGCCAACCTGATCGAGCGTTACCGTGATTTTGACAGCACCGGCGACGGCCACGACAAGGCAGACAAATTGCTCGACCCTATCGAAGACCTACGCCGCGACGCACGTTGGGCTATTCGGGATTTACTCGGCTCAAACCGCGCCAGTGTCGAGCTGATCTGATGCAAGTCGTAGCCAAGCAAGGCGACACGCTGGATGACATTTGCTGGCGTATTTACGGCAAAACCGCAGGCGTAACCGAAGCGGCCCTAGCCGCCAATCACCGGCTCGCCGATTTGGGGCCGCTGATTCCCATGGGAACCCTGATCGAGCTGCCCGACGCCATCCCGCCCGCATCCAAAAAAACCATTATTCAACTTTGGGACTAAGACCATGACCGAACCACTCACCGGCACCGCCGCCTCTTTCACCGTGTTTTTACTCACGATTGCGGGGCTATTTTCAGGGATACACGCCGACGTACTCATGGGCAGTTTTGCGGGGGCGGTGGTGTTTATCATGACCGCGCAAAAGCTCAGCGTTTTACAGAAGATTGTGTTCTTTTTAACCGCCTTTGTGGCCGGTTGTGTCGCCGCAAAACTCGTGACGGATCTGATCGCCATCCCCTTGCCCGCTTCAATTGTGGTGAGCGAAGGCATCGGCGCACTGATTGCGGGCGCAATCAGTATGAAGCTTTTGCAATGGCTGATTGTGCGAGCTGAACACCCCGAGGATTTACTCAATATCGGGGGCAAAAAATGAACCTTTATTTACTCATCAGCGTGCTGGCCAGCCTCTTTGCGGCGCTCAGCATTGCCCTATTCAATCGAAACAGCAAAGCCCATAGCCTAGGTATTTCTATTTTTGCTTATGGCTTAACCGTCTATTACGGCCTAACCGCCATTCGCCTGCTGATGGGCATCACGGCCACCAGTCCCACACATAGCTTTTTACTGCTGTTTAGCGGTGTTTATTTCTGCTTTAAGCGCGGCAACGTCAGTGATTTATGGGCCGCTTTGGCGTGGCCTATTCAGAAATTATTAAATAAGGAGCCTCACCTTGAACACCTCACCCCAGCTATCCCCACACTTCAGCCTGCGCGAATTCACCGCCAGCCAAACCGCAGCTCTGTACAACATCGACAACAGCCTGCCCGTAAGCCTGCTCGAAAACGCGGCGTACACCTGCGCGCAACTCGAAAAAGTCCGAAAGCAGCTCGGCAGCAATCCCATCATTATTACTAGCGGCTGGCGCTGCCCGCTGCTTAATACCAAGGTAGGCGGCAGTGCGGGCAGCGATCACGCCAAGGCCCGCGCGGTGGATATCCGCTGCCCGAAATTTGGCACGGCCAGAACGATTGCAAGGGCATTAGCCGCCTCTAACATCGAGTTCGATCAATTGATTTTAGAGTCCCCCAATACGTACAGCGCTTGGGTGCATATTGGCTTTCGTAAAGGGGCCAACCGGCGGCAAGTGCTGACCAAGTTTGCAGGCGATAAAACCTATTACGCGGGGCTGAAATCATGAGTTTTTCTAAAATACCGTTCATTGCCTTGTTAATCATACTGATTGGCGTAATTGCAAATAATGCGTCCCATCGCTACAAAATGACCGCGCTACGTATGGAGCTGGAAGCCAGCCAACAAGAAGCTGCCATCAATTCGGCCCTTTTACAAAATATGCACAAGGTCAACCAAGCAAACGATATGGCACAGGCCGACTTACGCAGCAGCCTTGAAAGCGTCAACGCCGCCCTCCTTAAAAACAAACGCGCTATGGAGCAACTTAAACATGAAAGCAAAGAAGTCAGGGATTGGGCTGATACTCGCCTGCCTGCTGATGTTATCCGCCTGCGCCAGCGCCCCGAAATCGCCAGCGGTGCAGCTTATCAAGATTGGCTGTCCCGCCGTGCTAGCCTGCCGCTTGCCAGCGAGCCAAGCCCAAACCAACGGCGAGCTGAATCAAGCGATTGATGATCTGGAAGCCGCGTGGCATAGCTGCGCGGCGCAGGTCGATATGGTGCTTAAATGCCAGCAAGCCGCTAAGGCCACCCCATGATTAAGCCCGCCAGTCTGCGCGAATACCTTTCTGCCACCGTGCAACACCTCGCCCACAATCCCGACAAGCTCGCCATCTTTATTGATGAAGGCAATCTGATTGCCACGGCGGGCAAGTCGCTTTCATTTGAGTATCAATACACCCTAAACGCCATCATTCAAGATTACGCCGACCACCCCGACACCATCATGGTGCCGGTGCTGGCTTGGGTTAGCAGCAATCAGCCCGAGCTTTTTAGTAATGTAGACAAGCGCCAGAATGGCATTAGCTTTGAAGCGGATATCCTGAACCACGACACCATCGACCTTTCGATTAAGATCAATTTAACCGAACGCGTGGTGGTGCGAGAGATAGACGGAAAGCCCGTCATTACCCATTACGGCGAGCCGCCGCTGGATGAATACGCGGGCAAAGATTGGGCGCTATTTCTGCGCGATCAGCCGTGGCCAACGCCATGAGCGACAATTTTAAGGAGCTGGAAGGCTGGGCGGCGGGCTTATTGGGCAATCTAAGCGCTAAAGAGTTACGCGGCATGAATAAGAGCCTCGCTACCGAGCTACGCAAGCGCCAGCAAGCCCACATTGCCGCTCAACAAAACCCAGACGGCACGCCCTACGCCCCGCGCCTGCCTCAGCAGCGTAAAAAGAAGGGGCGCATTAAAAGGCAGATGTTTGCCAAGCTGCGTACCGCCCGCCACCTAAAGACCCAAAGCAGCGCCACCGGCGCGGTGGTTCGCTTCTCACCCAGCACGGCCCGCATTGCGCAAATCCATCAATTTGGATTATCTGGCCGCGTCAATAAAACGGGCACCATCAAACACAAATACGCCGCCCGCGTATTGCTAGGCTTTAACAATAAAGACGACGCCTACATTCTTGACTTAATCACCCAGCAAATTAGTCGTTAATTTAGGGCAAAAAAATACCTCAAATCATTGAGGTATTTTTTTAAAATCAGTTACAGCGTAGCATTTCAGATTGCCCTTCTCGCACAAAAGCTCTTTTTTTATAACCACCGCAGGAATATTCAATCGTTGCCATTTTTTGATAGCCATCTGAAGGATCACCACACCACTGATTCCCCGCTCTAAATCGATAAGACGATTTATCATTAGCAGAACGAGCCAGCTTACGGGTGAAATCACATCGCCCGCCTCTAGCGCCATAGGTCGCCTGTAAAATGAAAATCTTTCGACGACTACCCGCTTGATGGTCATGCCCATTATTATAATCTGGGCGGGCACTGCTTCCGTGATTCCCTTCATTGTAATCTGGGCGACTACCACTACCGCCGTTATACCCACCTTGACCGCCGACACCATTGCCTTGGTCACCGTTATAATCCGGACGACCATTAGGTGCAGGTTCCGCCATCAAACTGGTAGAAACAAGAGCCAGAATACAAAACAATTTAAGCTTCATCGCAGGTCTTTATCTTGAAAAAGTAGAAAAATAATCTGGCTTTTAGTGTTTAGAAACAAGCTACTTAATTACAAGTACGTAATAAGACACATCTAATTTAGTCCAATCATCATTTACAAAAACACCCTACTTTTTAACAAACCCTTGTAAAACCTCGCCTCACACCCGCCAGCGCGTGAACATCGCGCACTGGCGCGGCACTATGACGCAATGAATCAAACAGCCGAACACTCCCGAATTTTAGAAAGCATGATCCGCATCGGCACCGTGGCCGAAGTGGATCACTCCAACGCCCTCTGCCGTGTGCAAAGTGGCGAGCTGCTGACCGATTGGCTGCCGTGGCTTACTGCCCGAGCGGGCAAGGTGCGGATCTGGAACCCGCCCAGCATTGGCGAGCAAGTCGTGCTATTTAGCCAATCGGGCGAAGTGGGCGCGGGCGTGCTTTTACCTGGGCTATTTTCAGACGCCTTTGCCCCGCCCAGCCATGATGCTAGCGTTTCCTGCATCGCCTTTCCGGATGGGGCGCTCGTCAGCTACAACCACGACAGCGGCGCACTCAGCGCCACCGGTATTCAAACCGCCATCATTCAAGCGTCCGTAAAAATCACTGCCGACTGCCCAGAAACCGAAACCACCGGCAACCTCACCGTCGGCGGGAATCTGAGCGTTAAAGGCGACAGTGACTTTGAAGGCAAAGCCGCTGTCATCGGCGCATTTAGCTACGCCGCAGGCATGAGTGGCACGGGTGGCGAGAGTGGCGGCGCAACGACGATCACCGGCCCAATTAACCACAGTGGTGGGCCGCTCATGAGTAATAACGTCATTGTCCATGATCACAACCACTCCGACGTGCAAAGAGGTAATGACAGCACCGGCGGGCCAAGCTAATGGCGGGCCTCAATAAACACAGCGGCCATGCGATTGATAATCTGGCCCATATCCAGCAATCGGTGGCCGATGTACTCACCACGCCGCTGGGTAGCCGCTTAATGCGCCGCGACTATGGCTCTGAAATCCCCGCGCTGATCGATCAGCCTTTAAACGGGGCCACCCGCTTACGCCTGATGGCCGCCACCGCCACCGCGCTTAAAAAGTGGGAACCCCGTATCCGCGCCCAGCGCGTCAATTTAACGCTGGGCGAACAACACGGCGCACTCAGCGTCACGCTGGAAGCCGAGCGCATCGATGGCCCGCGCGGCCAGCAGCCGGTGGCGCTTTCTATTCCTCTACGAGCCTAAGCCATGAAAAGCCAAGAAGTAGACCTCTCCCGCCTGCCCCCGCCGAACCTGATCGAGGCGCTGGATTTTGAAACGATTTTTAAGGAGCGCAAAGCGGCGCTGCTGGCGCTCTATCCCGATGCAGCCGCCGTACTGAGTCTGGAATCTGAACCGCTCACCAAGCTGTTACAAGAAAACGCTTACCGCGAACTCATCCAGCGGCAAAAGATTAACGAGCGCGGCGCGGCCTGCATGTTGGCGTTTAGCCAGGGGAATGATTTAGACCATCTGGTGGCTAATTTTAATGTGCAGCGCTTTGTCATTACGCCCGCCAATCCAAACGCCGTGCCTCCTACCGATGCGGTTTTAGAAACCGATGATTCACTCCGCGCACGCGGCCAGCGGGCTTTTGAAGGCTTAAGCGTGGCGGGGCCAAGATCGGCCTATATCTTTCATGCTTTATCAGCTGACGCCCGCGTGGCCGACGCCAGTGCTATCAGCCCCGAACCCTGCGAAGTGGTCGTTAGCGTACTGGCGAATGATGGCGACGGCAGCGCCCCCGCTGATTTACTGACTAAAGTCAGGCTGCTGCTATCGGGTGAAGACGTGCGCCCCGTGGGCGACCGGCTCAGTGTGCAGTCGGCCCGCATCGTCAATTACGCCGTCACTGCCGTTTTATATCTTTATCAAGGCCCAGAAAAAGGCCCGATTTTAGAAGCCGCCCACGCCCAGCTTAAAAAATACATCAGTACCCAGCGCCGCATGGGCCGCGATATTCGCCAATCCGCCATCTTTGCCGCACTGCATGTGGAAGGCGTGCAGCGTGTTGAACTCGTGTCGCCGGCTAAAGATGTGGTGCTTGATGAAACCCAAGCCGCGCACTGCACCGCAACCGAGATCAGCGTCGGCGGCATCGATGACTAAATCCTTATTGCCTTCTGGCTCTAGCAAGCTAGAACGCGCTATCGCTGAAAGCTGTATCCCTGGGCAAGAGCTGCCGATTCTACTGGCTGCGCTTTGGAATGCCGACACCTGCCCCAAGACAGCGCTGCCTTATCTGGCGTGGGCATTTTCAGTAGACAGATGGGACGAAAAGTGGCCAGAAGAAACCCAACGCGAAGTCATCCGCCAATCGTTCTTTGTGCATCAGCACAAGGGCACCATCGGCGCACTCAAACGCATCGTCGAGCCGCTGGGCTATCGCCTAGAGATCACCGAATGGTGGGAAGAGCAGCCACTTGGCCCGCGTGGCACTTTCAAACTCGAAGTCAAAACCATAGACCAGGGGATGACCGAAGAAACCCAGATCGAGCTGAACTATTTAATTGACGAAGCCAAGCCGCTATCACGCCATTTAATAGAAATGAATATCAGCGTCGAGCCACGCGGCTTCATTTACATCGGCGTCGGCCAATACCAAGGCGAAGTCATCAACATTTACCCCAAGGCAGCCGCATAACCATGAGCCAACAATACTTTGCAATCCTAACCACCTACGGCGCGGCCCAGATTGTCGAAGCCACCGCGCAAAAAAAGACCATCCATATTGAAACAATGGCCGTGGGTGATGGCGCGGGCAAAGACACCGTCCCCAATGACAAGCAAACCAAACTCATCAAAGAAAACTACCGCAGCGCTTTAAACTCGCTTAAATCCGAAGCGGGCAAAAATACGGTGATTGCTGAACTCATCATTAAAGAAAACGTCGGCGGCTGGTGGATTCGAGAAATGGGCCTGTATGACGACAAAGGCGGCTTAATCGCCGTGGCCAATTGCCCCGCCAGCTATAAGCCGCAATTAGCCGAAGGTTCGGGCAAGGTGCAAACTTTGCGCATGGTGTTTGTTGTCAGCAACACCGCCGCCGTTACGATCAGCGTTAGCCAAGATATTGGCATTGCCAGCATTGAGCTGGTCGAAGAAACCATGAAGAAGCATATTGCCGATGACGACCCGCATTCAAAAGATTACTACAATAAAAAAATCACCGATAAAACCAACGCGGGCCTAAAGAAAGACCTCACCGCCGCCGCCGTCAAAGAGGGCAGCCGTGGACGCGATGAAGCGAAAAAATACGCGGACGACAACAAAGTCGCCTTAACCGGCAATCAAAGTATTGCAGGCAATAAGACGTTTACCGGCCCCAAAACCGCCGTTGAAAATCTAAACGTCGCACAGGAAGCGATTTTGGGTTATCGGCTGGTGATTCGCAGAAATCAGGCCCCGTTTGCGCCCTACCTACACATCGCAAACCAAGACCTTACTTTAGATGCGGTTGGGGCCATTGTCGACGGGGCCAGCCGCGAAGTCGGCTCCCTGAATAATCTTGCTTGTGACACGGCGACAGGCGCAGAAAGGACAGCATCCACCACCGTTTGCCGAATTGACAATAAAGGGCGTGTACGCCTGCAAACAGAAGTAAGAGATCGAGACGGCAAGCTAGGCACCTCTAACCTGACATCCTCAGCGCTGGCCGTGTCTGTGCCTATTTCTGCACCAGACCCCAGCCCTACCGCAGACGATTTGTTTAAAGTGTCCGCTAGATGGGTCAATAAAAAACTCCAGCCTTATCAAAAAGGCATGCAATCACTGCCTTCAACCGCTGACTTAAATGAATATAACGCAGATGGTGTTTGGTATCAGGCTGGAAATGCGGGGGCTATTTCAGGGAAAAACTACCCTGCGCCTTTCGCTGGCGTGCTGGAGGTTTTTACAGCGGGGTCAAAAATCACCATTCAGCGATACACGCTATACAACGATGCCCGCGTGTTTACTCGTGCTGCTTACAATGGCACATGGAATCTGAATTGGGCTTTAGTGACCACAGATCGACAAGGCGTCTCCTATGATGCGGCGCGATTAGGTGGCAAGCTAGCAAATACCTACACACTCAAAAGTGAAGCGGATGAAAGATACCCAATATTGACAGACGTAGGTGGCAAAGGCTTATCACTGACTGGCTGCTTTAACTCCAGCGCAACAGGACAAATCTCTGAACGGGCGAACCATGATTGGATACAAGGCGTTTTCCATAACAGTAATCAACCCGCCCTTCTAGACGATAAAACAGCGTGGCTTACTTCAATCAATACCCAATACAGCAACGGGTATTCAATCATGAGCAAGATTGGTGTTTATAGAGCGGGGTTTGATTATTTTGGCAGCATGATTTTTCAGCACGTTGGGGAAGCGAGCTTACCTCTGGGCACTTGGACAATGGAGGCCAAAGGTGGCGCGTTCACCTCTAAACACCTTACTCTGACCCGAACAGCAGGGAATGGGGATCACTCTGTTATTAAGTTTGAAAAAAAAGACCCCTCCGCCGCTTCCCAAATTTTAGGGGCGATTACTTGGGATACGTTCAGGGATGTTTCCGCCGTCTCCAATGTTGCCGCCATCTGGGCAGAAGGCGCGGGCGAGGCGGCAAACTGGGGAGAATTGCACTTTGGTATTACCACAAATGGCACAGGCGAAATGCCGCCTAAAATTATGTCGATCAGCGATGGCCGTGTGCTCACCAGCCAACTGCATACCTATTACCTGAAGTCGCGCGACCCAGCGGGCAGCATTGCAGACCCAGCACGGGACTTTGACGGAGTCGTTCACAATCTGCGCTGGAAAAATTACGGCGGAGGGCACGTTATTTTTGATGCAAGTGCCAGTCAGTCTCCCTCTGGCTCAGCAGTTAATAACCGAGATGCAGAAATGCCATGGGTCAACGCACAGCCCGCCATCATGGGCTGGAATGGCGTCAATACCTTTGGCGTGCGCGTGGACTCTTGCCGGTCTGCTGACAGGCTCGTCGATGGCTCTTTCGGTTTGCCCGTTGGCGTTCCCGTTCCATGGCCCAGTAATACCCCGCCTTCTGGCTGGATTTTTTTACAGGGCCAAGGCATTAATCCAGCCGAAGCGCCCGTCCTCGCTTCGCTATACGGTGCAACCCTTCCCGATCTACGCGGCATGTATATCTCAGGCTGGGACGCGGGGCGCGGCATTGATCCAGGGCGGGAAGTGTTGAGCTATCAAGCCGCCAATGTGGGCGAGCACCAACACACGGTGCCTTTTGATGATGGCGGTTGGCTGTCCTACTCAGGCGGCGGCGGGCAGCCAGGTGTTAATTATGTGATAGCGAGGGCAAGGGCCACGGTCGATGGGCCAACAGGCCGAACACACCCAGACAATATTGCCTTCAATTACATCGTTCGGTGGGGATAATCCAATGCTTAAAAATACAATCAAACCAAACAACACCCGCCCAGACCAGCAGCCAGAAACACTTCCCGCGCAGCCGGTCTCTTTCGATCAAGACGGTTTTGCCAGCCATGACGGCATCGTGGCTTGCTTTTGCCACGACACCCGCACGCTGGAATATATAGGTAAGGCTGAAATGTGGGTGTCTAAAGATTGCGGCTTGCCCGCTGGGGCGGTGCTGGATGCGCCTAAGCTCAGGCCCGCTAAAAACAAGGCCATTATTCGGAATAAGGCAGATCAGTGCTGGGCGCTGATTGAAGATTACCGAAAGATGATTGCTTACCAAACCAGCGACGGTGCGGCGCGTTTGCTGGATACATTAGGCCCTATCCCCGAAGGTTTTACCCTGCTGCCGTATTTTGAAGGGGCGGTATGGAATGGTAAAAAATGGATCATAGGCGCTCAGCCCATCCCGCTGGTTTTAGACCCACCGGCGGCCACCGCTGACGATCCATTGCTCGCCTTAAATCAGAAAATAGAACGACTTGAAAGCTTGCTGGCGCAGGTTTTAAGCGAAACACCCGCCTAAGCGTTGTCGTTCAAGGCTTCACAATCCCCAGTGAAAGCCAAATAAAACAGAATCGCCCATCATGGCTCGGTCAATTCAAACCGAGGAAATCATGGGCGATTCATTCCACCATGGTGTGCGCGTTCTCGAAGTCAACGAAGGCACGCGCACCATTCAAACCATTAGCACCGCTGTGATTGGTGCGGTCTGCACGGCATCCGATGCCGACAAAGACTTCTTCCCGCTCAATCAAGCCGTACTGATTACCAACGTACAAAAAGCCATTGGTAAAGCCGGAAGCAAAGGCACGCTGCTACGCACCTTACGCGCCATCTCTAAACAAACCAGCCCGATTATTGTGATGGTGCGGGTAGAAGAAGGTGCAGACGAAAAAGAAACCGAGAAGAACATCATCGGCGGCACCGATGAACAAGGCCGCTTCACTGGCTTGCAAGCGTTGCTATCGGCTAACAGCACTGTCCACGTTAAGCCGCGCATCTTAGGCGTGCCAGGCTACGACACTTTGCTGGTGGCCAACGAGCTGGCAACCATCTGCCAGAAGCTACGTGCCTTCGCCTATATCAGCGCCCGAGGCTGCAATAGCCTAGAAGCCGCCCTTGAGTATCGCAAAAACTTTGGCCAGCGCGAGCTGATGCTGATCTGGCCAGACTTTAGCAATCCTCTTTTTGATGGTAAGGGCGATCAGGGCTTAGATCTGGCGGTGGCCTACGCGATGGGCTTACGCGCCAAGATCGACAAAGAAACCGGCTGGCACAAAACCCTTTCTAATGTGGTGATTAACGGCGTCACCGGCTTAAGCCAAGACGTGTTCTGGGACTTGCAAGACCCTGATACCGATGCAGGCTTACTAAATGCCGCCGACCTCACCACGCTGGTGCGCGCCAAAGGCTTTATTTTTTGGGGCAGCCACACCCTCAGCGCCGACCCACTGTTCAAGTTTGAAAGCTACACCCGCACCGCCCAAGTGCTGGCCGACACGATGGCCGAGGCGCATATGTGGGCAGTTGATAAGCCGATGACGCCGAGTCTTGCCAAGGATATTTTAGAAGGGCTAAACGCCAAAGGCCGTGCCTTAGTCTCTGCTGGGTATTTGATGGGCTTCAATGCCTGGCTAGATATCGATGCCAACGATAAGGAAGCGCTTAAGGCGGGCAAGTTAACCATTGATTACGACTACACGCCGATGCCACCGCTGGAAGACCTGACCTTTATCCAGCGCATTACCGACAAATACCTGATGGACTTTGCCGCCAACGTAGGCCGCTAAAGGGAGAACAGCATGGCATTACCCCGTAAGTTAAAACTGTTTAATTTATTCCTCAATGGAGAAAACTTTGTTGGGCAAGTAACCGAAGTCACCCTGCCCAAACTCAGCCGCAAGATGGAAGAGTACCGAGGCGGCGGCATGAGCGGCCCGATTGATATTGATCTGGGAATGGAAAAGCTCGAAATGGAGTTCACTTGCGGCGGCATGATGCGCGAGATTCTGCTCAGCTTTGGCGCGGCCACCCACGACGCCGAGCTGCTGCGCTTTGCCGGTGCTTACCAGCGGGAAGACTCGGAAGAAGTGGACGCGGTGGAAGTTACCGTGCGCGGTCGTCACAAAGAAATTGATATGGGCGGCGCAAAGCCTGGCGACGATACCGAGTTCAAAGTCTCCAGCTCTTTAAGCTATTACAAGTTTGAAATGAACGGCGAAATGCTGATCGAGATTGATCTGGTCAACATGATTGAAACCATCGGCAGCACCGACCGCCTCGCCAAACTACGCGCCGCGATTGGCCTGTAAACCTAGGAAAAAATAAACCATGACCACCCCAGAAAATAAAAGCATCGAAGCCCCAGAAAACACCGTCGAGCTAGACACCCCTCTTACGCGGGGCAGCCAAACCATCAGCGCCATTACTTTACGCAAACCCAAGGCCGGTGAGTTGCGCGGCGTAAAGCTGGGCGAGCTATTGCAGATGGATGTGGAAACGCTGGCCAAGGTATTGCCGCGCATTAGCTCCCCCACGTTAACCACACAAGACGTCAACAACTTAGACCCCGCCGACCTCTTGCAACTGGCAGGGATAGCGGCTGGTTTTTTATTGCCGAAGGCCAGCAAACCGGATTACCCGCTTGCGTAAATGATGCAATGGCCGATATCGCGATGGTGTTCCACTGGCCGCCTTCGGCTATGGACGGCATGGAGATATCGGAATTAATAGAATGGCGTGAAGCCGCCAGAAAAAGGCAAAGCCCAGATTCATGATTAAAAATAAATTACACGCGGGAGACTGCCTGCCCTTTTTAGAACGCTTGCCCGCCTTATCGGTGAATGCGCTGATTACTGACCCACCTTACGCATCGGGTGGCGTGCATATTGGCTCTAAAAACCGCAACACCTCAGACAAATATCAGAACGGCGGCACGGCGCGACACTACCCAGAATTTACCGGCGATCACCGTGACCAACGCGCCCACCTGCGCTGGATGACGCTTTGGCTGTCTGAGTGCCTGCGCGTCATGAAAGACGGTGCGCCCATTTGCCTATTTACCGACTGGCGACAATTGCCGCTCACCACCGACGCTTTACAGGTGGCAGGGTTTACTTGGCGCGGCATTGCTGTCTGGGACAAGGGCGAAGGCGTGCGCCCTCAGATGGGGCGCTTTAGAAATCAAGCGGAATACATCGTTTGGGGCAGCAAGGGCGATATGCCGCTGGATCGAGGCGTCGGGGTATTGCGCGGTGTTTACAAAGAAGTGGTGAAGCAAAAAGACAAGTTCCACGTCACCGGCAAGCCCACCGATTTAATGCGCGACCTCATTAAAATCTGCCCCGCTGGCGGCGTCATTCTTGACCCTTTCGCCGGTTCAGGCTCCACCTTGCTTGCCGCTGAATCAGCGGGCTACGACTGGCTGGGCTGTGAACTGAGCGAGGAATACAAAGATATTGCATTGGAACGCTTAGCAGAATTGAAGGAGCACTAATGAGCGCGGCGCGGAATTTACAACTCGAAGTCGTTTTAAAGGCCATTGATAAATTTACCGCGCCATTTAAAGGCGTGCTCACGCAAAGTAAGGCGGTATCTAAGCAAGTTGGCGAGCTTAAAAACAAAATGAAAGACTTGGATAAAACCCAATCTAGCATTAAATCTTTCAGACAATTATCAGTAGATATGACACAGGCCTCCGGCAAGATGAAGGCCGCGCAAGAGCGAGCCGCCCTGCTAGGGGCCAGTCTCGCCGCAACAGAAAAACCCACTAAAAAAATGCGGGCCGAATTTGAGCGCGCAAAAAAAGAGGCCGCCCAATTGGCCGAAAAACACACTCAGCTGATTACCAAGCAGCAACAGCTTGGCACCGCGTTACGTGTCGCAGGGGTGCCGATGGAGCGACTTTCACAACATCAGCGTGAACTAAGACGAGATGCAGTCAGCACAACAGCGGCCCTGCAAAGAGAACAACAGCAGCTTGAACGCCTAGGCAAGCAATCTCAGCGCATGCACGCCGCCAAAGCCTCTTATGAAAAAGGCATGAATGTACGCAATCAAATGGCGGGGGCCGGTGCCGGTATGGCCGCAGCAGGTGGTGGCGCTTTATACGGCATGAGTAAAGTATTAGGCGTCGGAATGGACTTTGACGCTCAAATGTCACGCGTGCAGGCACTGACACGGCAAGACAAAAACTCACCAGAACAAAAAGCTTTGCGCCAGCAAGCCCGCCAATTAGGGGCTGACACTCAATTTACCGCCACAGAAGCGGCACAAGGCCAAGGCTATTTGGCAATGGCGGGCTTTAAATCTAAAGATATCCAAGCCGCCATGCCCAGCGTTTTAGATATGGCACTGGCAGGCGGAACGGATCTGGGCCGCACCTCAGATATTGCCTCCGACATTATGAGTGGTTTTAAAATCAAATCCTCAGAAATGCAACGAGTCGCCGACGTCTTAACCCTGACTTTCACAACGTCTAATACAAACCTAGAAATGCTAGGCGAAACCATGAAGTACGTAGGGCCGATTGCCACTAAAGCCGGGATGGGGCTTGAAGAAACGGCGGCTATGGCGGGGCTGTTGGGTAATGTGGGGATTAAAGCCAGTCAAGCAGGAACCACGCTGCGTGCCATGTTAAATAGAATTGCAGCGCCCACCCGCAAAGCGGCGGCAACAATGAAAGCGCTGAATGTGCAGTACAAAGATGCACAAGGCAATGTACGGCCTATTCCACGCCTTTTAAAAGAGGTTGCAGTAGCCACTCAAAAAATGGGGACGGCTGATCAGCTCTCTATTTTAAGCCAAGTCTTTGGCACTGAAGCGGGCACAGGCGTGTCTGAACTCATTGAGAAGCAAGGCATTGGTGCGCTTGATGAGTACATCAAAGTGTTAGAAAACGCAAAGGGCACGGCGGCTCAGGTCGCCAAAATCATGTCAGACAATGCCAGCGGCGATGTAAAGAAATTAAGCTCGGCGTGGGAAGACCTGAATATTCAACTTTATGAAACAAACGACGGCCCCTTGCGTGGCGTCATCCAAAAAATAACCGAGGTGGTGGGTGCGGTTAAAAAATGGACGCAAGAAAACCCAGAATTAACAGAAAAGCTAGTCAGGCTATTTGCCATCATTTCGGCAGCATTACTGGTTATGGGCGGCTTTACTTTAGCCTTGGCCGCCGCGCTGGGGCCAATGGTGATGCTGCGCTACGGGCTTAGCTTGCTGAATATCAAAATGGGCTTG
The DNA here is from genome assembly GCF_033446605.1 of Iodobacter sp. CM08. Classification (NCBI taxonomy): domain Bacteria; kingdom Pseudomonadati; phylum Pseudomonadota; class Betaproteobacteria; order Neisseriales; family Chitinibacteraceae; genus Iodobacter; species Iodobacter sp. CM08. The sequence continues at coordinate 16,664 of NZ_JAWQUO010000020.1, forward strand.
GGCACACAATTAGTCAAAGCCGCCACCCTCAGCTATGGAAAATTAAGTGCCACATTGAAAGCACTGAACCAGACCAGCCCCAAAGCCATATTCCAGTCTATGACCGGATCAATGGGCCGAGCCAATACCGCCGTCAAAGGATATACCGCCTCTATTTGGCGGGCCATTCGTGCACAAGGTGCAATGGCGGCCAGTAAAGCCTCGGGGGCCATGCAATACGCACGGACTGCCGGTCTAGGTGGAATGAGCAAGGACGCGGCAAAGGGTGGGGCTAACCTTGCCGTAAAAGGGGGAAAAGGCTTACTGAATGGGGGGATAGGTCTAATCAAGCTGCCCATTAAAGCCCTCATGCAATTTGGTCAAGCCTTGGCTTTTGTTGGCCGTCTGGCACTCACCACCCCTATCGGCTTAATCTTGACGGGCATCGCCTTAGCGGCACTCCTCATTTACAAATATTGGGAACCCATCAAAGCCTTCTTTACTGGCCTATGGCAAGGCTTTATGGAAGGGATCGCCCCCTTAAAAGCCCTATTTGTACAAACTTTTACGCCATTAATGGCGGCATTACAGCCGCTTATGCCGATATGGGATTGGATGGTGGGCGCTTTTAAGATGGCTTGGGAATGGGTAAGTAAGCTCTTTACCCCGATTCAATCCACGAAAGAAAGCTTAGACGGCGCAAGCAAGAGCGGGAGTGGCTTTGGTAAATTCCTCGCCAATATTGTTGTGATTGTCGCAGAAGTGCTGGCCGCCTTTATTAGCCTGCCCATTAAAATCGTGACCATTGGGATACAAATTGTTGAAGGCTTATGGCAAGGCATCGCCGGTAAGTGGGACTGGCTAAAAGGGAAGTTCTTTGAGCTAGCCAAGATGCTACCCGAGCCAGTACAAAAGGCGCTCGATATCCACTCACCTTCCCGCGTCTTTGCCCAGATCGGGCGGCATACCGTGGCGGGTTTGGATCAAGGCTTAACCGACGGTAAAGATGCACCGCTGGCCACCATAAAGAATATCACTAGCCAAATGATAAGCGCGGCCAGCGGTTTAATCATTGGCGGCACCAGTCTGGGGGCGATGGCTGACGTCAAGCTAGATCAGCGCCCGCCCATGTCTGTACAAAGCAGCTATGCCCCCAGCCAAGCAGCGCCAATCCAGATCACGATCAACGCCGCCCCTGGCATGGACGAACAAAAGCTCGCCCAGCTCGTGGCCAGAGAGATTGCCAAAGCCGAGCGCCAGAAGCAGGTGCGTAGCCGTTCACGCTTAGGAGATAGCGACTAATGATGATGGTCTTAGGCATGTTTGTATTTGAGCTGGCCAGCGCGCCTTACCAAAGTTTGGAGCAATCCAAATCATGGCGGCACGCCAGCCAGACGCGTATCGGCATTGGCCCCGCCAATCAGTTCTTAGGGCCAGATGCAGAAACCATCACACTCAGCGGCACGCTGTACGAAGAACTCAACGCGGGCGAGGTTTCTTTGCTGGCACTGGAAGAAATGGCCGATACGGGAGAGGCGTATTTTTTAATTGAGGGCACAGGCTGGATTTATGGCGAGTACGTCATCGAATCGATTAAAACCACCCGCAGCCTGTTTTACAAAGATGGCAGCGCCCGTCAAATTGAATTCAACCTAAGCCTAAAGCGGATCACTGCTGATCAGCTCGAAGAAACCATTGGGCAGCCATGAGCGAAAACCATAAAACACCGCTGTTTAAAATCATGGTCGGCGCAAAGGATATTACTAAGCTGATCAACGATAGGCTGGTATCAATTAGCCTGACAGATAACCGAGGCTTTGAAGCGGATCAACTAGATTTAGTGCTGGACGATAGCGACGGCCTGCTCGATATCCCGCCACGCGGTGCCATCGTTACCGTGTCGCTAGGCTGGTCGGATAGTGGCCTAGTCGATAAAGGCCAATATACGGTGGATGAAGTCGAGCACAGCGGCGCACCGGATCAGCTTACCATTCGCGCCCGTAGTGCCGATTTACGCGCTGGCCTATCCGTTAAAAAAGAAAGATCGTGGCATAAAACCACGCTGGGGCAGATTGTAGAAACCATCAGCAAGCAAAATAAGATTGAGCACAGCATCGGCCCCAGCCTAGCCAATCAGGCCATCAGCCATATTGACCAAACCAATGAAAGCGACGCCAGCTTCTTAAGCCGCATCGCTAAAATGTTTGATGCCATTGCCACAGTAAAAAATAGCCGCCTAATTTTTATGAAAGCGGGCCAAGCCACCACCGCCAGGGGCAAACCGCTAGGCAAAGTACAGATCACCCGCCAATCTGGCGACGGCCACCGCTTTGGTATTGCGGATCGAGGCGCGTATAGCGGCGTAAAAGCCACATGGCAAAACACCAAAACCGCCAAGAAAGAAAGCACCACGGTCAAACGCAAACCCAGAAAAAAGAAACCCGCAGGCCCAGGGCAAGGCGAAGTCATCCAAGGCGCGGACGATAACGTCAAAACATTAAGACACGTTTACGCCAGCAAAACTAATGCCGAACGCGCCGCAAAAGCCGAATGGGAAAAACTGCAACGTGGTGTAGCGCAATTCTCCTTAACGCTAGCCTATGGCCGCCCCGAGTTGTTTCCAGAACTGCCCGCCAGCGTGTCAGGCTTTAAGCCCATCATCGACCAGCAAGACTGGATCATCACCCGTGTGGTGCATAGCTTAAGCGACAGCGGCTACACCACGGCTTTGGAGTTGGAAGTCAAAGCCAGTGAAGTGAGCGAGTAAACAAAAACGGCGACCATCTGGCCGCCGTTTTACACTTACTCTTTTATCATGCAGCAGGTGTTGCATTTAATTTAATGCCCAAACCATGTAAAAGTTTCATGATCGTTTCATAGCGGGGTTTGCTCCCTGGAGCAAGCGCTTTGTATAAGCTCTCTCTGCCTAATCCTGAGTCCTTAGCAAGTTGCGTCATGCCACGGGCGCGAGCCACGTCTTTGATGGCCAGTAAAAACATGGCGGGATCAGGATCAGCAAGTGCTTCAGATAAATAAGCGCTGATAGTTTCTTCATCATCAAGATGATCTACTACATCAAATGGGGTAAAAATAGTCATGATTTATTCCTCAAGGCTTGCGGCCATTACCTTGGCACGCTCAATGTCACGTGGTTGTGTGGACTTATCTCCACCCAGCAGCAATAAATAAATGACTGCACCACGCCGAGTAAAGTAAACACGGTAGCCAGGGCCATAATCGACCTTCATCTCAGAGACCCCACCGCCAACCGGCTCACAGTCACCAAAGTTGCCATTCGTAGCACGGCGAATACGTTGTAATATTTTGGCCTTACCTAGCTTGTCTTTCAAAGAAGCCAGCCACTTATTGAATTCATCAGAGCTGTAAAATGTGTTCATCAATTGAGTGTATTCAATTGGATACAAAACAGCAAGGGAAGTCGATCAATGGAAAATATAAATGCTTAAGCTTGATACTCAAACCAAGCCCCTTTTTATCATAAGCAAGACTGGATCATTACCCGCGTAGTGCATAGCTTAAGCGACAGCGACTACACCACGGCTTTGGAGCTGGAAGTGAAAGCCAGTGAAGTAAACGGGTAAGCCTTTGTTCACTTGTACTTCGTTAACCATTAAACTAGACTAACTAAGCTTAGTTTAAAAAGATGAGGTACTTATGCTAACGATCAATATGCACGAAGCGAAGACCAACTTATCCAAGCTGGTCGATCAAGCCAAAATGAGTGGGGGCTTTATTATTGCGAAAGCCGGAAAACCGCTAGTCAAAGTCACGCCCCTTGATGCCCCGCCAACCATGCAAAGGTTAGGGTTTATGTCTGGGCAGTTTTTGGTGCCGGATGACTTCGACACGATGGCTGCAAAAGAAATTGAGCTTTTATTCGGTGGGGCTGACGAGTGAAGTATTTGTTGGATACGCATATCCTGCTATGGGCAGCAAGCGCTCCCGAAAAACTACCTGAGAGCGCACGCGTCCTATTGAGTGATGAAAAAAACCAACTCTTCTTTAGTGCCGCGTCGTTATGGGAAATTACCATTAAAAATGGATTAGGTAGGGAAGATTTTAGAGTAAACGCACGCGTTTTACGCCGTGGCCTGCTTGATAATGGCTATCAAGAATTACCCATTTACAGCGAGCATGCCGTTTCTGTAGATAACTTGCCCGCCATTCATAAAGACCCGTTTGATCGCATCCTCATTGCTCAAGCAACAGTTGAGGGAATCACGCTCATTACGGCAGATAGCTCTATTGCTCAATACCCAGCGCCAATACTTAAAGTTTAAGTAATGACTGCAATCACTGTTGAAGCACGCCAAATATGAAGACACTAACAATCACCATAATGGACAGCGCGGAAATCACGCGCCGCGCCATTGCTGCAATGAATGGTGAAGTTCAAGGCGAGATTGTCGCCTTCAATAGTGCAGAAGAATTGTTTGATACTTTGGGCGGTGGCCGCTGGGCATTACTCCATGCCTTGCTTGAATCCGACAAGCTATCTGTGCGCGAGCTATCCAAAAAATTAGATCGAGAGGTCAAAGCGGTACATCGAGATGCTACAAAGCTACGCGATGCAGGGATTATTGAAGCGGGAGAGGATGGCCGAGGTCTTTACTGTGCATTCGATGCCGTACACGTTGATGCAACGGCAGCTCGACTGGTTGCCTAATGGTTCAATCAAGGAAAACAACGCCATGAAAAATATTGACACCACAATTCAACATATGACCCCAGTTGGTGCCAACTTGTTTGCTGAGCTTGGCTTTGCGCCGGAAGAGGCACAGCGCTATCACGCCGAATCACAGAAACAAATTGATACTGCCTTAATGCTCACAGAGCAGCTTATTACAGAGCTAGGAACATGATCAGAAGCCATCTATGTTGGCACCTAACAAACCCGTGAAATAAGCAGGTAAAAACCAGACTAGAGCTTAAGTCAAACCTGTGCTATATATGTATAGCAAACTCTAAAGGACGAAAGCGATGTTAGCAATCAGACTGCCTGCCGAGATCGAAAGCCGCTTAGATTTTTTAGCGAAGAGTACCGGCAGAACTAAAACATTTTACGCCAAAGAGGCCATCCTCCAACATTTGGATGACTTAGAAGACCTCTATCTGGCCGAACAACGCTTAATTGCCATACGCTCAGGGGAAAGTAAAACCTATAGCTTAGAAGAAGTGGAGCACAAACTTGGCTTGGCTGATTAAACTGGATGACGAAGCTCTAAAAGATCTGGCAAAGCTGGATAAGCAAGTCGCACGACGGATTACGGCTTTTTTACGAGAACGAGTAGCAACTCTAGATGATCCGCGCAGTATAGGTGAAGCCTTAAAAGGCTCTAAACTGGGCGAGTTCTGGAAGTATCGCGTCGGTGATTACCGGCTTATTAGCAGTATAGAAGATGGCGCACTGCGCATCCTCGTTGTGAAGATAGGCAACCGACGTGAAGTTTACAAATAGCCTCTGAATAAAACCACAAAGCCCCTTTTTATAAAAGGGGCTATTTTTTTGCCTGCGACCTATACCGCAGAACTCGCATTGATTGTAAGTACCAGTGAGTCAACCTTTTGCTCTGTCATGGCGGGCTTGTCCTCTGGCGAATACCGAACAGGGAGATAGTCCCTACCTGTCACCACACCCAGCGCAAAAGACAGCAATATACAGGCGACCAAGAGTAATCGGGGGGAGGCCGCATAGTGAAAATGCTTGTGCTCAATCTTTATGTTTTTAAATGCCACCATACCCACTTCACCCAAGAATGATTGATCTTTCATTTTATTTAAACCACAAAAAAACCCGCAAGATTGCGGGTTTGATCGCTTCAACGGCAGTGCTTACGATCAGGTAGCCGTTATTTAGCCATGCATATTTAAAATTTAAAGGTTTGCTTACCTTTTACCTTCACATTACCTTCAATAACCTGCCCTACCTTACCCATGAATTTTGGATTTACGTCTTGTGTCTTCTCTGAGGTAGCCTCATCGGCAGCAGGGACGACTTGAAGCATGGCCAAGATGCCAGCTTGCACCGGCTCAGGTGCTGCACGAAAAGCAGAAATTAACTTTTGCTCAGTATCAGGCAAGTTCGCAGAGCTACGCACTCCCGTCACAATGTACTGAACATCAGCACCTAAATCAGAAAATGGCAAAAGTACCGAAACAGGGGGATTAGCTCTGCTCTTTTCATATGTATAAAGAGAGCCAACTGAGACTCCAAGCGCCTTTGCAGCCACTTCTTGAGATAAGCCTAGACGCTTTCTCTCCTCTCTCAGTCGAGCAGAAACCAAATTCATTCGATCGCTTTCTGTTGACGACCCTGAGGATGCTGTGGATAATGAATTCATAAATTCTGATGTATCGCTTAGTGACACTCTAAACAACCTTAATGGTAACTTAAACAATGATAGAAAACGAGGCAGGTGATCAGACGATGCCCAGAGCGCCGCGCGGCCTACTCAGCCGCCGAGGCATTAATTTACGATTAAAAGAAATTGAGCACCCCGTTGTGGGTTCTATCGCAAAGCAAGAATCAAGATCTGTTGCTTCTATGTGCCGCTTACTTATCTTAGATGGGCTGGCATTTCGCGGGATCGAAATACCCGAAGAAGAGCTAGAAAACATCGAAGACACAATCTTAACCCATGTAGAACAAGCGGCAATGGTTTAACGCCTGCCTAAGTGACGCAATGAAATATAAGCGCTTTACCCGACGAATGGTAGTCGTTTGTGGCTCCCCACTTTGCTTTTGTAATTTTTGTTAGCTTTGGAGTAATCATCATGGCCGTAGAGATTCATTGCCCATACTGTAATTCTAAAACCCACACACGAACCAGCGTCCGGATTACTCCAACTGCCACCACCGCCCAAATTAGCTGCCGAAGTTGCGGCGCTCGATTAAAAGTTGGTTTCCAGATCACCGAGGCCTGGATGCCTAAGTACAACGAAGATTTTGAAGTCTTTAAATGGACGGAATTCCCACCGGCCAACGACGATAAGTTTAAGCAAGACCAACTCCCCCTAGCACTATAAAGCAGCAATAAAACCCCACATTCAATAAGTCTCCTGATGCCTGTTAAACAGCCATCAGGGCTTTGTTACGTCTGGATAAAACGATGGCCGCCACCGCAGAGCAATTAGCCCAACCCTTTACACCCAGAGTCATCAATACATTGGAGCCTAAACGCTGCAATGCAAAGAAGATTCACGTCGAAGGACGTGAGATGGTGTTGGCGATGGTGAGTTGTTATCCAGCCATGCCCAAAGGTGATAGCCCAAAAGAGCGGCCAGCTTTTAGCTATGCAGACGATGGCGAAGAAGTCCTCGCTTCCATCAAGCCCCAAGCTGCCCGCCCCCTACCCCGTTTAAATGCCGAAGAAGAGGCCGAGCTATTAAATCATCTTGCTTGGTTAAGAGAATTAGATACAGCCATCAGGGGCCGGATCACACGCCTAAGCCAATATGAGCTGCCGCTGGATGCCAGCGTTCTGCCGCAAGTGCGTAGTTTGCTTGGAGGCTTAATTGCCGAGGGTGATGTTGCCCAGCAAAACGCTTGGTATGCCAAGGCGGTGATGAAATGAGCCAGTTGTTCAATATGCAAGAATGGCTAGAAACCGCCGACGATAAGCAATGCCGTGCTAAGGCTAAAGAATTTGCCGCCCGCTGTGCCGGTATTGAAGCACCGCTCGAATTATTAGAAATGGTGGTAGCGCGTGGCTGGATCACGCTCCCAGAGCACGGCGTAAAGCACTTAGATTATCCAACCATGAAACCCGCCCAGCGCTGCCACGCTATCGAGCTGGCCGCCCGCCTTAAGAGTGACAAGTGGTGGAGCCGCCGTTTACGCACGCTCGCCATTCGTGCCGCAGAAGCCCGCGCTTACTCCTACGGTATCGGCTTAGGCAAAAGCCAAGCCTATGTCAGCCCTTGGAATTTAGAGCGCATGGTGGTGCGTGCTCAACAAAGCGCCGCCGCCATTGCTGAAACAGTGATTATTTCGCCCGATGGTGAAGTCATTGATATGGCCGACGTGATGGAAGGCAGCATGGCCAACGGTAAAAACAAGCGTACCGAGTTAATCGTAAGAACAAAGGGCATGGCCGAACGTGCCCAAGCCCTAGGCTACCGCGCTTATGCCATTACTTTAACCGCGCCAGGCTGCTACCACCGCTGCACCAGCGTGGGTGAAAAACCGCAATTAAAACTGATCCTCAATAAAAAATGGAATGGTTTTAGCCAGCAACAAACCGCCAGCTATTTGACTACCTGCTGGGCGCAATGCCGCACTCAGTTTAGCAAGGCAGATATCCACTTTATGGGGCTGCGTACTTTAGAGCCACACAAAGACGGCACGCCGCATTGGCACTTGGTTTTCTTCGTCAAACCACAGCAGGCCAGCGAAGCCTTAAAGATCATCCGCGACAAGTATCTGCACGCCGAAGCGCACGAAAAAAAAGCACAACAAGTGCGCGTCAAAATCGACCCAATCAAGCCACGCAAGGGGCAGGATATGGCTTACGCCGCTGTGGCGTATGCCATTGCCTACATTGCAAAAAACATCGACGGTTATAAGGTCGATTGGGATATCGAGGCATGTTTAGACGCCATCAATGGTGCTCAACGCGCCACCATTTGGGCGAGGATTTTAGGACGGAGGCAGTTTCAATTATTTGGTACTGCACCGGTTACACATTACCGCGAAGCCCGCCGTGTGCAAAAGGATACCGAAGCCGTATTAGAGCAACTGATTGCCCATGATTCATCACCCGCAGTCATTGAAGCGGCCAAGGGCTTGCTTGATGGCGATATTCAACCTTGTATAGCCGAGGCCATGCAAGCCATGCGCACAGGCCGTGCCGACGTATTGGGTGCGCTGACCAATTTAAGGGACTTACATCTTGGCGGCGCGATCACCTGCCCGACTCGTGTTTTAGGCGATGCTTGGGCAGCGGCCAATATAGGCGACTTTGGCGCATATATGCTCGCAATGGAAAAAGACCCACTCGAGCTGGTGAAGCGTGAGCAAGTCAATGGCTACGGTGAAGTGGTTAAAGTCATTTGCGGGGTGCAAAGCATCCGTGGCCAAGTGCTGACACATCAAGAAGGCTGGACGGTGCAATGGGGCGCAAAAGGCAAAGCGCGGCTAGGTAAAGACTGCACCGCCAAGAAAGGTGGGCTTAAAGGCGCAACACATAAAGAATACAGCCCTGCCGAAGTGGCCAGCATCAAGCAACAACAAAAAGCCAAACAAGAAACCTTGTTTTTAGGTGTTGTTTCTCTCGCTGAAGCGAAGCGCAAGCGTCGGGAGAGGGCGAAGCCTTCGACCCTAGGTCATGTGGCTTTAACTGTTTCCGCATCCTTGGATCAATCATTAAATGATATCGGAATAAAACGAGAGCCTGCCCCACCCGACTTAAGAGAGCGGGCCAGATTAAACGCCCAAAAGTACGCTGCACAGGCCTACATAGACGCCAAAAACCAAAACTAAACGCACGACCAAGGCACTGCTACGCCTACCACATCAAGCATGACGTATGCAGCTTAATCATTCATCGATCTAAACAGGAATCTGAACCATGAGCGACAAGATAGACCAAGCCAGCGATGTATCAGAGCTGATGCGCTGCAACGCCATAGCGGCCCACTACGCCAGCGCAAAGCTAAACAAAGATAAAACCCCTCAGCCAAGCGGGGAATGCCGCTGGTGCAGCGCGGTCGCCGTCAATGATGCGGTGTTCTGCTGCGAGGAGTGCGCCAAGGACTGGCAAGGGCATAACGCCATGAAACAAAAAGCCCAGCGCATAGCCGGACACAAAATTTATAGGCAGGGCTAATGAATGAGCTGGCTCTTTTCGCAGGCGCTGGTGGCGGAATACTCGGGGGTAAATTGCTCGGATGGCGCACTGTCTGCGCCGTTGAGCGTGATGCCTACGCCGCACAAGTTCTGGCGCAACGACAAAATGATGGCTGCCTCGCGCCTTTCCCAATTTGGTCTGACGTGTGTAGTTTTGACGGACGACCGTGGCAGGGAATTGTTGGCGTCATATCTGGCGGATTCCCGTGCCAGGATATATCCGCAGCGGGATCTGGAACTGGAATTGATGGGGAACGGTCTGGACTCTGGCGAGAAATGGCACGAATTATCAGTGAAGTACGACCTAGCTTCGTCCTCGTGGAGAACTCACCAATGCTTGTTTCCAGAGGCCTTGCCTTGGTCATCAGTGATCTTGCCAAAATGGGGTATGACGCGCAATGGGGTTGTATATCAGCATCCGACCTTGATGCGCCCCATAAGCGCGACCGCATCTGGATTCTGGCCCACTCCAACAGTATGTGGAAATTACAATCGTCCGGGCAGCTCAAAGAATGCCGGCATGGGATTAGCAAGTGCAGTGAAAATGTGGAGCACTCCATCAGCACCCGATGGGGCGAGGGGAGGAAAAATAACAAAGGGGATGAACGGGATAAGCCTAGCTCAACAAGTAAATACACCTACAAAGTGGCCAACGCCACGCGTTTCAAGCAAGAACGGATCTGGGCCATCAAGAGTAGGCAATCGAATAGATCTTCAAACGGCGGTGAAAATGTGGCCTACACCAACCGCCAGCGATCATCACGACAGGGGGAATCTTTCCAACCCGTGCATCCAACGTCGAATAGCAATAAAAAAACAAATAGGCCTATCAATGTGTGTATCAGCAGAGAGTGGCCAACTGAACCCCGAGTGGGTCGAGTGGTTAATGGGCTGGCCTATCGGGTGGACAGAATTAAAGCCCTTGGGAATGGACAAGTTCCGCGAGTGGCAGCAACAGCACAACATATCTTAGGACGTCCATCTTTTAATGGTGAAGAACTCCTAGTAAAGAAAGGCCAAAAAAATCGCAGGTAGGTAATGGATATATTGCGGATAAAGGATCTAACCGAGAGCGGCCACTACTGGTGGCGCGCTACTCCAACACAAAGCTGGCAGATTTTATATATCGCCAACCCTGAAAGATTAACTTACGGCATTGCGGGTTTTGAATTCGCAGGGCCAATCCCTCAACCCGGCAACTTAAATGGAAGTCACTAATATGCTCAATAACTCAAACATCAATCACACCCCAATTCATACCGACCCAAGAGTAAGAATTATCCGCCTCCCTGCCGTTCTTGAAATGGTTGGGTTATGCAGAAGCAGTTTTTACAATAAGGTCAAAGAAGGGATCTTTCCAAAACCAACAAAGCTAGGGCGAGTGAGTGGCTGGCTTGAAGGTGAAATTACAGATTGTATTTATAAACAGGTTAATGCCCAGCGAAATACTGACTCAACAAAATAAGTCAATTTCCCTGTGCGCTGGACGACCCGCCCCTGTGCTGCGATAATTTACAAGACAGGGGCGTACACCGCCGTCCAGAAGCTTAAAATAAAAATAACCGGATAAAATACCGGATAACAAATAAGCAGCATTTAAACTCAGACCAATAAAATCAAGGACTTAACCCCATCATGCTGCTTATGCTAGATAACTACGACTCGTTTACCTACAACCTAGTGCAATACTTTGGCGAGCTAGGTCAAGAGGTGGTGGTGCATCGCAATGATGAAATCACTATTGAAGAAATTACAGCGCTAAAACCTAAATATCTTGTAGTTTCCCCTGGCCCTTGTTCGCCCTCTGAAGCGGGCATTTCGCTTGCGGCGATCCATCATTTTGCGGGTAAATTGCCCATCTTGGGCGTTTGCCTCGGCCATCAGGCCATTGGCCAAGCTTTTGGTGGCAAGGTTGTGCATGCGCAGACCCTGATGCACGGCAAAGTTTCCGCACTGCAACATAACAACACTGGCGTTTTCAGCGGCCTACCCTCCCCATTTACCGTCACCCGCTACCACTCGCTCGCCATTGAGCGCGCTAGCTTGCCTGATTGCTTAGAAATCACGGCGTGGACAGACGATGGCGAGATTATGGGGGTGCGGCATAAAACGCTGCCGATTGAAGGCGTGCAGTTCCATCCTGAATCCATTCTGACTGAACACGGCCATGCGATGCTTGATCACTTCATTAAAGAGTGGGCGTAATCCGCATCATCAAACAAACGTTTAGCCGCGAAAAAGTTTAATACTCACAACCTTTGCTTAAGCAATTTTGCAGGCTTGAATAGCCCCAGCTCTATAAGTCATTGAACTGGATCGCAAATTTGCGAGGGTTGTTCGCGTTTGTTGTGATTTTCGTAGGCTACGTTTTTCACTCTCCATACCGCCCCCCATCAGATAAGGATGAGCATGCGCATTATTTTTGCCCTTACTTTCACCCTGGTCGCGCTCAGCGTACAAGCTGAGACTTCTCCCCCAGCGCAAGTTGAGTGTCAAGCCGCCAATCAAATCGCACTTAAAGACTGCTTGGCTAAACTTGCGCCACAGGCCGAGCAAGACCGTAAAAATGCAGAAACCGCCGCCCGCGCAATGATGAAGAACCTAGACCGCGTGACTGGCCGCCCTGAAGCTTTGCCCGCATTTAATCAAGCCAGCAAAGCTTATCGCAGCTACCAACACGCCCATTGCGCATGGATAGGCAAAAGTTTTGCTGGCGGCAGCGGTGCGGGAGTGGCAGAGCAGTCTTGCCGAATTGATCTAGACCGAGCCCGCGCAGACGAGTTGTCGCGCTTTTATGTGCAATAAGCCGCCTTCTGGCTAGCCAAGGATACTTTGATGATTACCATTCAAGCCGCACTGAATCGCCTGATCGATAACAATGAATTGTTTTATGACGAAATGCTGTATTTAATGCGGCAAATCATGACGGGGGAAATGACGCCCGTACAAACCGCCGCCCTACTGATTGGTCTACGCACAAAAGTAGAAAGCGTTTCCGAAATTGCGGCTTCAGCCACCGTAATGCGCGAGCTATCCACCCATGTTGCAGTGCAAGATCGCAGCCATTTAATTGATACCTGTGGCACCGGTGGCGATGGTGCGCACACCTTTAATATCTCGACCTGCGCCGCTTTTGTGGTGGCTGCAGCGGGGGCAAAAGTCGCCAAGCACGGCGGGCGTTCGGTTTCTTCCAGCTCAGGTTCTGCTGATGTACTAGAGGCTTTTGGCGTTAATTTAAACCTAAATGCCGAGCAAGTTGGCCGCTCTATTGATGAGATTGGCTTGGGCTTTATGTTCGCCCCCAATCACCATAGCGCCATGAAATACGTTGCCCCGATTCGTCGCGAACTAGGGGTGCGGACCATTTTTAACATCCTTGGCCCACTGACCAATCCAGCCGGTGCAGAAAACCAGTTGATGGGTGTTTTTCACCCTGATTTGGTCGGCATTCAGGCGCGTGTTTTACAACAATTAGGCAGTAAGCATGTGCTGATTGTGCACGGCAAAGATGGTATGGATGAGATCTCTATCTCTGGGCCAACTCTAGTGGCCGAGCTAAAAAATGGCCAAATTAACGAGTTTGAAATTGATCCGCGCGATTTTGGTTTTGAACTTGCCGACATTAAAACGCTGCACGCGAACGATGCACAGCAATCTAAACAAATCATCGAACAAGTACTCGCCAACACCACCAGCCCTTGCCGCGACATTGTTCAGCTGAATGCGGGGGCCGCTATTTACGCCGCAGGCAAAGCCGATACGCTAGCAAGCGGCATTGAATTGGCTGGGCAAATGCTTGCCAATGGCAGCGCCCGCGCCAAACTCGATGCCTTAGTGCAATTTAGCCACACTTTTTAAATACTTAGGGGCGCCCCTTGCTGCGCGCCCTATGCACACAAAAGACCAGCTCTCATATCACTATTCACGCCCCTTACATGCCTAAAAAAGAGCCACTCATGTCCGACATCTTAAAAAAAATCTGGGCCACCAAATACCAAGAAGTCGCGGCCGCCAGCAAAATACTGCCGCTAAATGAAATCCGTAAGCAAGCAGAAGCCAATACTGATCTACGTGATTTTACCGCCGCCTTACGCAGCAAAAATGCACTTGGCCATCCGGGTATTATTGCGGAAATCAAAAAAGCCAGCCCATCTAAAGGCGTGATTCGGGCTGATTTTCAACCGGCGGAGCATGCGCAAGATTACGCTGCACACGGTGCGGCCTGCCTTTCCGTACTTACCGATGAGCCTTACTTTCAAGGCCATTTGGATTACCTGCAAGCCGCCCGCGCCGCCTGCAGCCTACCGGTGCTACGCAAAGATTTTATGGTTGATGAATACCAACTCTTTGAAGCACGGGCATGGAGCGCTGATTGTATTTTGCTAATCGCCGCCGAGCTAAGCTTAGTGCAGTTGCAAGATTTTGAAGCCATCGCACAAGCTCTAGGCATGGCTGTACTGGTAGAGGTGCATAACGAAGCTGAGCTGGAGCTGGCACAGCAACTCAAAACGCCTCTTTTAGGCATTAATAATCGTGATCTGCGTAGCTTTGAAGTGTCCTTACAAAACACCCTAAAGCTACTTCCCTTGATAGATAGCCACCGAATTGTGATTACTGAAAGCGGGATTGTTACCCCTAGTGATGTTGCTCTTATGCAACAAAATCACGTAAACAACTTTTTGGTCGGTGAAACCTTTATGCGTGCCGAACACCCTGGAAGCTGCATAGATACTACGTTTGGCCCTACTTACAAAGGCTTCGTAAGGGCTTAAACTTATATTTTTGTCATATATTTTTAATAAATCTCCCCTAAACTTGGCATTGTTCGAAAGCAGTTTGTTGCTCCAAACGGACAGCTGCTTTCTAAATGCGTGCATTAGTCGTTCATGAATATTTTCTTTTTTATACTTTGCCCTTAAAAAGGCTTAGCCGGTAAGACAGATAAACTGACGTCGTAATGCCGCCAAAGAATAAAAAATGGCTTTTTTTAATAAAAGTGCCGTGATCTTTGTAAATGCAGAAATGGTCACGCCATTTCTATCACTTGTTTTTTTGGGAGTAGTACAGATTATGAAAAAGATTATCGCCCTTGCCGTTGCTGCAGCATTTACCGCACCTGTAGCATTTGCGGATGTCGAACTTGGCCCATTCAGCATTTACGGCACTGCAGCTACTGCAGTTGAAGTAATCTCAGTAGAAAACAACACGGGCAAGAATCTGGCACCCACTGCAGACAGCCAAACCCGCCTGATGGATCAAACATCAAAGTTGGGTTTTAAAGCTAAATACGACTTAGGCAATGATTTTTTTGCTCTTGCACAAGTAGAAAGCCGTTTTTACCTTGGCAATAACGGTGACAACACCGATGACAAGGCAGAAATCGGTAGCCGTAATACATTTGTAGGGATCGGCGGCAAGCAAGTAGGTACTTTGCGTCTGGGTCGTTATGACAATGCTTACAAATTGTCTTTAAAACAAATTGTTCCTACCCTATACGGCAATCTGAATGATGCATCATCAACTTACGGCTCTAAGCAAATTCTGAATCGCTTAGGTGCACGTCAAGGTGATATGGTTGCTTACGAAACACCAGATTGGTCTGGTTTCAGCGGTAACTTAAGCTACAACTTTGGTAAAGACTCAACTAACTCGATCTCTTCTGGTTCAACTGAGTTTGCTTTATCCACCACCACAACGCCAGCTACCATTTCTAAAGTGGTTGTTCCAAGCAATACACCTGCAACAGACCTAATGGGCCAAGTTGCTCTAGGTATTGCTTACAAGCACAGCATGTTCAATGTTGGCTTTGGTTACACATCGCTGAGCAATGCAGCGTGGAAGTTGGATGGTTCAAGCGGCGCTAAAGCGCAAAATCTGGCTTCATCCAGCCTAGGTGGCACGCAAAAACTTGAAGCTTACCAACTTGGTGGTCAAGTTAACTATATGGACTTTAGCGCGGGTGCAGTATTCGAACGCACATCGTCCAGCGTAAGCGGCCAAACTGCTGCTAAGAACTTTGATCAAACACAAAATGTATTTGGTTTGATCGCTGGCTACAAAAAAGATGCTTTGGAAGTTCAAGTTCAGTACGCTAAAGCCAATGATGTAGATGGTACAACAACAACAGCAACTGGCGGCCAACAAGCGAGTGTTGCTGTAGGTTATCAAGTTCACAAATATGTACAAGCAGTCGCTTCTTTCACTAAAGTACACAACCAAACTAATGCTAGCTTCACTTCAGCATCTGGCTTTGCTTTAGCTAAAAGCAACGGTATGAATCAGTTTGCACTGGGTCTGGTTGGTAAGTTCTAAGAACTAAGATTAAATCGAAAGTTATCAATCAAAAGACCTCCAATTCGCTTGGAGGTCTTTTTTGTTATAAATCAATCAAAATCAAATTTAAGCTTGTCGCTTCTTTGCCCTTTCGTGTACTGATTTAAGGCTTTTAACTATTTAGATTGCTATCCCTTAAAACCACGCCCCAAAATTAGCCTGCCAAGCTTGCACATTTTCACCCTTAGTAAAACTCAAACCAATTCTTAAATCCGCATCTTTAGAATGCGCTGGGCGCATGGTGCCAAAAGTAAAACCAACCTCAGTTTGATAATTACTAAATAACGCTGTGCCGCTATATCGGCTATCCACGATATAAGCCTCCCAAGTCAGTGGGTCAGCGCCAAAGCGCCAAGGGCTATCCCGAGAATAAAGTAGGCCATTATTAAATACCGTATTGGCAATTCCAGGATCAAATGATTTACCATCTACAGTGATTTGCAATGCCTTGTAATAGCCAAGCATATTACCCAAGGTAATTGCATAATCATCCCCACGCCATACATAGCTAGAGCCAATTGCCCCAGAGCCCATTACAGCTGCACCAGCTAATTCCCTAGAAAACGTACCCCGCCCCGAGCCAGTAATACTCACTACCCAGTTTTCAAAGATCGGCCGACGATAAAAAACACCTAGGCTGCCATCGTAGCCCGTTGCTCCATCGGTTGAGGTATAGCCTAGCGGCAGATCAATAATTAATTCATGATTCGCTTCAGGGAATTGATAAGCGTAAGTAATAGGCAGGTTGTAGCTATCGCTTTCCATCTCTTTGGCGTTGCCAACGGCATCACTTCGCATATGTTTGAAATTAGCGCCAATACCAAAGCGGTGGCTTCCTTCAGCGCCTTGCGCC
The DNA here is from genome assembly GCF_033446605.1 of Iodobacter sp. CM08. Taxonomy (NCBI): domain Bacteria; kingdom Pseudomonadati; phylum Pseudomonadota; class Betaproteobacteria; order Neisseriales; family Chitinibacteraceae; genus Iodobacter; species Iodobacter sp. CM08. The sequence goes on from NZ_JAWQUO010000020.1 coordinate 33,697, forward strand.
ACCACCGCAGTCGTATTTCTGGCACCAAACCACATTAGCTTGGCATCATTTGCCACAGCACGCGACATTAAACTATTTGGATTGCCTGCAATAGGATCAACGGGGGATACAGAGACTAAATGGTGCACCATTTTCTCTAATAAATCAGTATGATTTTTTAGATATTCTTTTAATAAATCTCGGCTTTCGTTACGTGTATTGCCGGTAAATGATTCATTGATTTCCAATGCGGGGATTTGGAAAGTCAACGTGGTTTTACCCTGCTGAGGGAACGCCAATTGAATGGGCATACCACGAAAATTAAGCACGCTATTAATCGCCTCATTGCCCTGATAGCTAGGGAAAATGGTTTTTAGCTTGTCTTCATAATAAACATTGGCGGCTTCTTCGGCAGTGGCAAAGCTACCCTGCCCAACTTGGCCATTCATCGTGGCAGTAAAATCAAATACGCCTGCTTGGCTATTTAGCGTCCAAGCAGAGCAAAGAATCAGAGACAAAATACGAGGGGTGGCTTGCATGGCTGTGCTCCAAAACAATATGTATCTGTTTTAGATGCTGCAGTGCAAAAATCAAGCCATTGCTGGGGCAATAAAAGAGAGAGGCTGGGAAGGCACGACGTGCAGGCACGGCATGCCGCGCCCCTACTTGCTTAAAATATACTTACGCACTGCACTATTGTGCTCGTCTAAAGTATTAGAAAACACCGAGCTACCATCGCCTTTTGCTACAAAATAAAGGGCCGTTGTGGGCGCAGGATTGAGTGCAGCTTTAAGTGCAGCATCCCCTACCATAGCAATCGGGGTGGGTGGCAAGCCACTACGGGTGTACGTGTTGTACGGCGTATCCGTGAGTAAATCTACTTTGCGTAAACGTCCATCCAGTGACTCCCCCACGCCATAGATCACGGCGGGGTCGGTTTGCAAGCGCATGCCAATACGCAAACGGTTCACAAATACACCCGCCACCAAGGGCCGATCACTGGCGCGGCCGGTTTCTTTTTCGACTAAAGAAGCTAAAATCAAGGCTTCATAAGGTGTTTTAAGCTGCACATTGGCGGAGCGCTCTGCCCACGCTTTATCTAATTTAGCTTGCATGCGCTGATGGGATCTGGCCAGCAGTTTCAAATCTGAGCTGCCCTTATCCACATGATAGGTGTCAGGAAAAAACAAGCCTTCTGGGCTAATTGCGCTCACACCCAGCTCTGCCAACAATTCTGCATCACTTAATAGGGCCGTATCATGGCGTAGATGCGGATTATTATTTAGTGACTTGCGCAGATCACGCCAGTTTGCCCCTTCAATCAAAGTAAACGTCAGCGTGGTGGTGTCGCCATTGCTCAGCTTTTCTAATAGCTGCCACGGGCTCAGCACGGTGCTTAAATTATAACTCCCCGCTTTAAGCTGCTTATCTTTACCGCTTATGCGGGCTAGCAGCAAAAAGAGGATGGGCTGATCAATCACTCCTTGCCTGACCAGTTGATCGGCTACCTTTTTTACCCCGCCCGATTCAATAACAAAGTCTTGCGGCGTTTTATATACAAGCGGCGTGCTGGCGTATTGATATATCCACACGCCAATAGCGCAGGCCAAGCCAATTAACAGCAGCATTAAGCGCCCAAGTAAACGAGCAAATCCGCCCTGTGGTTTTTTCTTTACAGCCATTCTGGCAATTTACCTTAAATATTGTTATTTAGAGTGACCTGCTTAAACCCAATCCTCTCCCACAAAGGGCGAGGGGTGTTATATCCAGCTTAAATTGACCTAATGATGTCTCTTGCTCAAACAAAGCCATATATTGCATATATCCCTTCATATCGATCATCTCAGGTAAACCACAACAATGAGCAAGAGGCATAACTCAGGTAAATTGATAGAATGCTGCATAAACCCGCCATGAATCAGCTTTAGGGCATTTTTTACTCCGAGCTGTCTGTGGCAGGCGTCGGGCCCTTTACTTCTGTTGCTTCTAAGCCTTGCTGACGTTTCACTTCAAAAAATCGTTGTACCGTTGCCAATTCCCTAGATCTAAACATCGGCGGCAAGCTTTTCCAAATCATTTTTCCGTATTGTTTTTCAACTAAGCGCTTATCCGCAATCATCAAAATACCAATATCGGTTTCATCCCGAATCAACCGCCCCGCGCCCTGTTTTAGGGTAATCGCCGCATGCGGCACTTGATAATCCATAAAGGCACTGCGGCCCGATTTATTAATCTGCTCAATCCGCGCCGACAGCACCGGATCATCCGGCGGGCTAAAGGGCAGCTTATCAATCACGACTAAGGAAAGCTGCTCACCTTTTACATCGATACCTTCCCAAAACGTTTGGCTCGCTACTAAGATAGCATTGGGTGCTAGGCGAAACTTATCCAGAAGCTCGGTACGCGAGCCTTGGCCTTGCAGAAACACCGGCCAATCTAGCCCTGCAGCCTTTAGCTTTTCTTGCACAATTTCATGCGCCTCACGCATCGCGCGTAAGCTGGTAAACAGCAAGAAGGCATGGCCTTGGGTAGTCAACAACAGCGGCCAAGCTTTTTCCATCACCTGTTTGGTAAAATCTGGCGCATTGGGCTCCGGCATATCTTGCGGCACATACAGCACGGCTTGTTGCTTGTAATCAAAAGGGCTTTCCCAAGTGGCTTCAACCGCATCCCAAAGCCCCAGCTCGTGCTTAAAATGGTTGAAATGCCCATTTACCGCCAAAGTGGCCGAGGCAAACACCCAAGCACGCGGGTGAGATTTAAGTTGCTTTTGAAACAACTGGGCGATATTCAGCGGCGTGGCATGCAAGATCAAGCCATGCTGCAACACATCCACCCAATGCACGCTTTCTTCATCATCCCCAGCCATCCAGCGTTTGAGAATCGCCACGCTTTCTAGCGCCCGAATCTGGCAATTTTCTAGCCCTTCTGCCCGCTCAGATTGCTTACCAAGCAAATCGCAGAGCATGGCCAGCTTTTCAGCAACAAGCTCTAAAGCAGGCATAAATTCTGGATTTTGCTGCTGCAACTGATGCAGTGGCGAGCGCGTTGCATCGGACTTAAACACCAAGCGCAAATCTTTAACCGCTTTTTCTAAAGCCTCTGCCGCAGCGGGGAGCAGAATAAAATCTTTGGCCGCCACCAGCGCCTCAGCCCGCGAATCCCTGGCTAAATCAACCAGTTGCCCCGAAGTCAGTGTTTCACCAAAAAATAGGCTGGCGACTTCAGGCAACTGATGCGCCTCATCAAAAATAACGGTATTACAGGCGGGGAGCAGCTCTCCCGCGCCTTCATCTTTTAACCACACATCGGCAAAGAATAGATGGTGGTTTACCACCACCACATCGGCCTCTTGCGCATCTTTACGCGCTTTTAGCACAAAGCAATCTTTGTGGCTTGGACACTCTTGGCCTAAGCAATTATCCCGCGTAGAAGTAACATGGCCCCAAATCGGCGCGTTTTCTGCAACCCCTGGGCAGGCAGCCTTGTCGCCGGAAATAGCCGTCTTGGTATAGCGCTGCACTTTCACTAAATCGGCAATATCTTCTTTGCGCATAAAGCGTCCTTCTTGCTCGGTGCGCGCCAAATGATAATGGCAAACATAATTCGAACGACCCTTTAATAAGGCAATCGTCACCGGCACCTGCAACACTTTACGCACCGTTGGAATATCACGGGCAAACAACTGATCTTGCAGTGTTTTAGTCCCCGTAGACACAATCACCTTGCCCCCAGACAGCAGTGCGGGCACCAAATAAGCAAAGGTTTTGCCCGTGCCAGTACCCGCCTCAGCAATCAACTGGCCTTGGTTCTTGATGGCAGTTTCCACGGCCTGCGCCATTTCTAATTGCTGCGTGCGCAATTTATAGCCGGGAAAAGCATCGGCAAAGGGGCCGTCGTCGGCAAAAACCGCATCAAGGGACATAAATGAAAACCAAAAAGCAAAGACAGGATTGTAACAAGATGACGGCACTTGCCTGTAAATTGATTACTAACTGATGTTACGCACAAGGACATTTAGTCCATGAAAAAAATAACCACGCATACTCTTCAAACGTCAACAGACCCTAATAAGCACTTCATTTTAATGGCTAACGGATGTTACGCATAAAGACTACTTGTTCACGAAAAACACTATATTCACGAAAAAATGGGTCAAACAAGGATAATTTCCTTCTGTTTTTTTAGCATGATGCGTAGATGAGTTGCTTAATCACTATGTGATATTAAATATCATGATCCAAATCAATTCAAAAACAATGGCCATACGGCATCTGTTTGTGCTTTTTGTGTTTTTAGTGGACTACTTATTTTTGGATCTTGTTGCGTAACATCAGTGACTCAATAAAAAACACATGAATGTGAATAGCTTGCGCTAAGCCACGCCAACGGCGCTTGCACGGATCGCTACATGCTTATCGCTACTAATTTAATGCTTATTTTCATCTGCCCTAAGATGCGCAAAGCGCAGCACCGCATCGATCACCGGCAGCCCCGCTGCCGCTTGTGGATGATTAATAAACACCACCACCACCGAAGTTTGGCCTTTGTTGTCTCTTACAAAACCCGCTGCAGCGCGAACATCGCGCAAAGTGCCGGTTTTGATATGCGCTTCACCGGCCATACTAGCGAGGCGTTTTTTCATCGTGCCATCTAGCGCCACCAGCGGCATGGAGGAAATAAACTCTGCGGCGTATGGGCCTTGCCAAGCATCAATGAGTAAATCCGCCATATGCCGTGCACTGATTTGCTCTTGCCTAGATAAACCCGAGCCGTTTTCCATCTTTAGCTCATCAAATGTTTTGCCACGGCTGCTTAGCCAGCGGCTTATCGCCGCAAAAGATTTGGCGGAAGAATCTTTCCCAACCTCGCCAGCGCCCAAACTCAGGTAAAGCTGCCGCGCCATGGTGTTATTGCTAAATTTATTAATATCGCGAATCACGCTGGCCAAATCTGGCGAGCGATTCGTTAATAAGAGTTGCGCATCACTTGGCACTACGCCAGCCCGATTCACCCCCGTAATTACTCCACCCTGCTCCGCCCATAGGCTGCGAAATAAGCTGGCGGTATAGCTAGGGTGATCGAGCAGCGCCAAATAGCGCTCAGTGCTGCAGCCCATAGGCATGCTGCCCCTTAAGCTAATTTTGGCGCTACTGCCTTGGTTATCGATGTTGAGCTGGAGTTTGCTTTTTAATGCGGCACAATTACCCGCAGGGCCGCTACTGAGGCGGTTATCTAATTGCACGGTGGCCAAATTAGGCTCTAGCGATGCAACAACCCCACTGGCCTCGCTACGTAAGGACAGGCGCACACTTTTTAAATTACTAAGTAAGCTATCAGGCGTGACTAAAAAAGGCCGATACGGCTCTTCGCCATCATCGTCATAGGCGCTTGTATCTGCGCCTTGGCTAAAATAGCTGCGGTCAAGAACTAAATCGCCCCTGATCTCTCTGACACCTGCGATCTTTAAATCGCGCAGCATTAGCCAAAACCGCTCTAAATTCAGTTTTGGATCGCCGTACCCCTTTATGTAAAGATCGCCGTTTAAAATGCCATTTACCGGCTTGGCGCTTGAGTAGACTTCCGTATTCCACTGATAAGCTGGGCCTAAAAGCGACAATCCAGCGTAGCTTGTCACCAGTTTCATCGTAGATGCTGGGCTGGCGGGCTTATCACCCTGATAATAGAGTGCCGGTAAAGACGATTGCAGCGGTACAATCGCCAAACTTAAAGCCTCAGCGGGCAATTTAGCCGCCTTAAGGGCGCTTAAAATTTCAGCAGGTAGCTCGGCAGCGTGGGCTTGACCCATGCTTAGCGCGCAAAAGAGAAATAATTTTTTTAAGCTTATTTGGGTATTTTTCAAGAAGATCCCTTTTTGTGAGCGGCCTGACGCGCTTGCCAAGCGGCATAATCAACAAGGTATTGAGCGCGTAAAACATAATAAATATCAAAGACACAGCTATCCCCACAGCCGCTTCCACAGCAGGATTCAAACTCTGGCTCTATCGGCGCTTCGGGTGGTGGATCGTTTTCGAACTGATTATCAAGTGGCTGCATCATGGTAGAATTCATCTATGGCTTATCAAGTACTGGCACGCAAATGGCGGCCCAAATCATTCTCCCAACTGGTTGGGCAAGAACACGTGATCAAAGCGTTGGCAAATGCCTTCGAAAATGATCGATTACATCACGCCTATCTCTTAACCGGCACACGCGGCGTGGGTAAAACCACCATCGCGCGGATTATGGCAAAAGCGCTGAACTGTGAAACCGGCGTCACCGCCACACCCTGCGGTGTGTGCTCGGCGTGTACGCAGATCGATGCAGGGCGCTTTGTTGATTTACTGGAGATTGACGCGGCTTCCAACACCGGTATCGACAATATTCGCGAAGTGCTCGACAACGCGCAGTATTCGCCGACCGCCGGGCGGTTCAAAGTGTACATCATCGACGAAGTACACATGCTGTCAAAAAATGCATTTAACGCCATGCTTAAAACGCTGGAAGAGCCGCCTGCCCACGTTAAATTTATTTTAGCCACTACGGATCCGCAAAAAGTCCCCATCACGGTATTAAGCCGCTGTTTACAATTCTCCCTGCGCCAAATGACGCCACAGCAAGTTTCCGGCCATTTGCAACAGGTATTAGGTGCAGAAAACATCCCTTTTGAGCAGGGTGCGCTGAATATTCTAGGCCATGCGGCCAATGGCTCGATGCGCGATGCGCTCAGCCTATTAGATCAAGCCATTGCCTATGGTGGCGGCGATGTGGGCGAATTAGCTGTGCGCGCCATGCTAGGCGCGGTGGACCAAAGTTATTTATTTGATATTTTAGAAGCACTGATCAAGGGAGATGGCGCAGCGGTTTTAGCCAGCGCCGATGCCATTGCTGGCCGAGGTTTATCCTACGAATCTGCGCTGCATGAGCTAGCCCATTTGCTGCATCAAATTGCCGTGGCCCAAGCCGTGCCTAAAGCATTGGCAGACGATTTGCCCCAGCGTGAGCAAATTGCCGCACTTGCCCTGGCCATGAGTCCCGAAGACACGCAGCTCTATTACCAGATTGCCCTGCATGGCCGCCGTGATTTGCCGCTTGCCCCCGATGAATACGCGGGCTTTAGCATGACGCTACTGCGCATGCTGGCCTTCGCGCCTGCGGCGGCTAGTTTGATATCGCCAGCGGTGGCTAGTCAAATATCGCCAGTAGCACCTAATTTGATATCGCCAGCGGCGGCTAATCAAGCATCTTCTGTGACATCGAGCCAAACAGCGGCTTCAACACCTAATCAAATACCTCCGGCAAATGTAGAGCAGCCAGAGCAAACCGCCCCCCTGGCACCACGCCTAAGCCCAGCTACACCTGCCCCGCAGCAAGCAGCGCCACGCCCACCGATCAGCGATGAGCCGCATTACGATGCACCGCCTTGGCACGAGGAAGAACACGCCGCGCCAGCACCCGCCGCTCAAGCCGCCCCTTTTAAAGGCGACTGGCGTGCACTCATCTTGCAGCTTAAGCTGGGTGCCGCAGGGATGCTCGCGCAAAACGCCGAATTGCTGGGTTATACCGATAGCTCGATCGAATTATTAGTAGGTGAAGAGCACATCGCAGTAGCAAGCCGTGCTTATCAAGAAAAGCTACGTGAAGCGCTCAGCAATCACTTTGGCAAGGATATTTTACTGACCATCACCCTTGGCTCGGCCAGTGGCGACACCCCTGCAGCCATCGCCTTAAGGGAGAAAATGGCACGCCTTGCCAGCGCAACGCAATCGATTCAAAACGATCCCTTTGTACAATCAGTAGTTCGGGATTTTGGCGCAACGGTGATCCCTGATTCAATCAAGCCCTTATAAAGCAATTAGCAACATATGCTGTAAAGATTTTGTAGGGTGGGCTCTTGCCCACGCAGCAATTTATTTAATTTCTGTAAGCAGTTTAACCAAGGAGTAACAACAATGTTTGGTAAAGCCGGCATGGGCAATCTGATGAAACAAGCCCAACAAATGCAAGAAAACATGGAAAAAGCCAAGAACGAGTTGGCAACAGTCGAAGTAGAAGGCCAAGCCGGAGCAGGCATGGTTAAAGTGGTAATAACTTGCGCCAATGTGGTCAAACGCGTCAGCTTGGATGACAGCCTGCTTAGCGATGATAAAGACATGCTAGAAGACCTGATCGCCGCAGCCTTTAACGATGCAGTGCGTAAGGCAGAAACCACATCTGCAGCCAAAATGGCGGGCTTTACCGCCGGCATGCAACTGCCACCCGGCTTTAAAATGCCGTTTTAATCCTTATTAAGCAGCCGAAAGAATTAAAACCCAAGTCTTGAACCACGGAGAAAAAGGAGGACATAGAGGCCCACGGAGCAACCCAAAATAAACGGTTGTTTCTCCGTGAAACTCCATGCTCTCCGTGCCCTCTTTGGTTCAAGATTTGGGTTTTGTATTTAGACTTTACTCATTCATATTTTTTTGCACGTAAAGAGCACTATGTCCACGCCTCCATCGCTGCATGCACTTATCAGTGCTTTAAAAACCCTGCCTGGCATTGGCCCAAAATCCGCGCAAAGGATGGCTTTTTATTTGATGCAGCGCGATCAAAAAGGCGCGGCGGATTTAGCCACGGCGCTGAATAATGCACTGGGCAAACTCAAGCACTGTAGCCTGTGTAATACCTTTGCCGAAGTGGATCTGTGCGATATCTGTAGCGATGATAAACGCCAGCACAATCTGCTTTGCGTGGTTGAAATGCCAACGGATCTGATGATGCTGGAGCAAACACTGGCTTTTCATGGCCGCTACTTTGTATTGATGGGCCGACTTAGCCCGCTGGATGGCATTGGCCCTAGCGATATTGCCTTGCAAAGGCTGCTAGAGCGCGCCAGCGATGGCATTGTAGAAGAAGTGATTTTAGCCACCAATTTCACCACCGAAGGCGAAGCCACCGCCCACTATTTAGCCGAAATGTTGCGCGCACGCGGGCTAAAAGTCAGCCGTATCGCCCGTGGCATGCCAGTTGGCGGCGAACTAGAGCACGTCGATGCAGGTACGCTAGCCCAAGCCATGTTAGAGCGGCGCAGCGTTTAACTAATGCGTCGACATTTTAGAAAACAGCTGTAGCACCACCACGCCGCTCACAATCAAACTTAAACCAATAATCGCGGGCCAATCTGGCTTTTGCCCATAGAGCAACATGGCCACCACCGTCACCAGCACAATACCCATCCCCGACCATATGGCATAAGCCATCCCCACTGGCACACTTTTTAGCACCATAGACAGCAGCCAAAACGCCACGCCATAGCCAATCACCACTACCAAACTAGGCATCAAGCGGCTAAAGCCTTCAGTCGCCTTTAACGCCGAAGTGGCCACCACCTCCGCCACAATTGCCAGCGCTAATAATAAATATGCATTCATAGATAAACACCAAAAAACAAGCCCACCATCTTACGATAAGTGAGCTTGTTGTAATGGGCGAATAATTACTAGCCGGCTGCTTAACTGAAGCTTCTATAACGAAGACAGGGCACATGTCTAGCCTAATCCGCCGTTTCAGTAGCGGCGGTTAAGTCCAACAAGCTACCATGCTACTCAATTCTTAATCCGCTTTCCGAATCAAAAATCACCGCCTTACTCATATCCAAAGATAAACGCAGCGTCTCGCCTGGCCGTTTAACAGCTCTTGGATGCACACGAGCCACAACGGGGCTGTGGTTTATTTCAGTAAAGATCATGGTATCCGGCCCTGTTGGCTCGGTTAATTGCACCAGACAGTCCAAGCCGTTGGCTTCCCTTTCTGCTACATCCAATTGCTCAGGCCGAATACCTAATAATATCTTTTGCCCTACTCTATTTTGTAATTCTGCACTCTGTTTAACGGCTAAAAATTGAATATCACTTTCTGACTGCAAACTCACCCCAATTACACCGTCTTGCTCGGCCAAATGGCAGGGAATAAAATTCATTGAAGGTGAACCAATAAAGCCCGCCACAAATAAATTTGTAGGTTTTTCGTAAATATCTTGTGGGCTACCAAACTGCTGAATCACCCCATCTTTCATTACTGCAATTTTATCACCTAACGTCATCGCCTCTATTTGATCATGCGTTACATAAACAATGGTGGTTTTTAAACGTTGATGTAATTGCTTAATTTCTGTGCGCATTTCCACGCGTAATTTAGCGTCTAAATTGGATAATGGTTCATCAAATAAAAATAGAATTGGGTTTCTAGCCAAAGCACGGCCCATTGCCACCCGCTGCCGCTGCCCGCCCGATAACTCAGCTGGTTTTCTATGTAAAAGCGGGGTGATTTGCAGCATTTTAGATACACGCTCAATAATTTCATCCTGCTCTGCTTTAGGCACGCCCCGTGTTTCTAAACCAAATGCAATATTCTGTCTTACACTCATGGTGGGATAAAGCGCGTAGCTTTGAAACACCATCGCAATATCCCGATCTTTTGGCGGGACATTGTTTACTTTTCGCCCCGCAATATAAATTTCGCCACTGGTTGGCGCTTCTAAGCCAGCAATAATATTCATTAGCGTGGATTTTCCACAGCCAGAAGGCCCCACTAAGATTAGAAATTCGCCTGCTTCAATGGCAATATCAATGCCTTTTAAAATATCAATATCACCAAAACTTTTGATGATGTTTTTAATTGCCAGTGCGCCCATTATTAAATCCTTCCGGTATTAAATTACCGTGCCGCGTGGGCAAATAAACCTTGCCCATCCTCTATGATTAAAAACATCACCCTTTTACTGCACCGGCGGTTAAACCACGCACAAAATATTTACCAGCAAAGACATACACCAAAATGGTGGGCAAGGCGGCAATAATGGCAGCGGCCATATCTACGTTGTATTCTTTAACCGAAGTTGAAGTGTTCGCCAGATTATTTAAACCCACAGTAATCGGCTGGCTATCCCCAGCCGAAAAGACTACGCCAAATAAAAAATCATTCCAAATATTAGTAAACTGCCAAATCAGCGTTACCATAATAATAGGAGTCGACATGGGCAAAACAATCTTAAAGAATATTCGCCAAAATCCAGCACCATCTAGCCGTGCAGCTTTAATCAGCTCATCAGGAATACCCACGTAGTAATTTCTAAAAAATAAAGTAGTGGAGGCTAATCCACAGACCACATGCACAAACACCAGCCCCGTTGTAGAGCTAGCAATCCCCATCCAGCCTAAGGTCTGCGCCATAGGCAGCAGCAATACTTGAAACGGCATAAATACGCCAAATAAAATCATGGCAAATATAATTTCAGAACCTTTAAAGCGCCACTTAGCCAATACATAACCATTAATCGCTCCAAGAGTGGTAGAGATTAATACGCCAGGAATCACCATTCGTACTGAATTAAAGAAATAAGAAGATAAACCGCGGCATTCTACCCCTGTACAAGCGGATGACCATGCCTTACCCCAAGCCGCAAAAGAAATGGCCGTAGGAAAAGAAAGTAAATTACCACTTCTTATTTCTTCCAGCCCTTTAACTGAAGTAATAAACATCACATAGAGTGGCAATAGATAATAAAAAGCAGCAAGACACAGCACGCTATAAAGCAGGGTTCGGCCCAGTGTATTAGCCATTTCTTTTACCTCGCAATTCGGAATAAAGATAAGGCACTACTAAGGCTGCTACCGTAGCCAGCATCATCATTGAGCTGGCCGCGCCCACTCCCATTTGCCCGCGGGTAAATGCCATAGCATACATAAAGGTGGCGGGCACATCGGACGAAAACCCTGGCCCCCCCCCCGTTAAGGCCATGACCAAATCAAAACTTTTAATTGCGATATGCGATAAAATCATTAAGGTAGAAAAAAATACGGGCCTTAAAGCGGGGAGAATTATTTTCCAATATATTCTGGGCAAAGATGCCCCATCAATTTGCGCTGCTTTTAAAATTGAATCATCAACCCCACGCAAACCTGCCAAAAACAAGGCCATGACAAATCCAGACGATTGCCATACCCCTGCAATCACCACGGTGTAAATCGACATATCTGAATTGACCAACCAATCGAAAGTAAAATTGGTGAATCCCCAATCGTGCATGAGTTTTTCTAAACCCAAGCCAGGATTTAACATCCATTTCCAAGCCGTACCCGTTACCACAAAAGATAAAGCCATTGGATACAAATAAATAGTACGCAATGCGCCTTCACCGCGTATTTTTTGATCTAGAAAAATAGCCAAACCAATACCAATCGCCATGCCACTACCAATAAACAAGCTCGCAAAAATAAATAGATTTTTAACTGCAACCCACCAACGCTCATTTTCAAACAGTATTTGATATTGCGCTAATCCTGCCCAAGTTAAATTGGGCATTAAGCGCGAAGTGGTAAATGATAAATAACCATTCCAAACAATAAAGCCATATAGAAAGATTAGCGTTAATAAAAAGGATGGCGCTAAAACGAGGCGCGGCAGCCAGCGCTCTGTGAAGCCGTAATGCGCCTCTTGAGCCGATATAGACATGGGATTCTCCAGCAGCGAATAATGCAATCAGCAAGGGGCAGCATTGCCGCCCCTTGGGTCTACATGTTTACTTTGTTTTTGCTGCCGCAGCCAATTTAACGCTTGCTTGCTGAGCAGTCATCGCATCATTATTCCAAAATTGCGAAATCACATCAGCCACCGCACCCTGCGTAGCAGAATGCATTGCCATACCGTGTGCCCAAGATGGTAGTAAAGATCCTTTAGCAGAGCTTGCTTTAAAATCTTCGGCAGATTTTTTACCGCAATCATCAAACTTACTCATATTCATGCCTTGGCGCACCGGAATCGAGCCTTTATTTAAGTTAAATATTTCTTGAAATTCTGGGCTCATCAAGGTAACCGCCAAATCTTTTTGCCCTTTTTCAGCCTCTTTATTCGGCAATTTAAACATCGCAAAGCTATCGATATTGAAGGTATATGCCGCCGCTGTACCAGGCGCTGGAACACAGAGGAAATCTTTACCAGGTACTTTGCCTGCCGCTAAAAACTCACCCTTAGCCCAGTCACCCATAATTTGCATCGCGGCCTTGCCATTAATCACCATAGACGTGGCTAGATTCCATTCACGGCCAGGCGCATTTTTATCGGTATAAGGTTTTAGTTTTTTGTAGGTTGTAAGCGCCTTAATCATATTGGCGCTTTGTAGCGTGGCGGGGTCAAGCTGAATAAAAGCTTTTTTGTAGAAATCACTGCCACCAACGCCCAGTGCAACGGCTTCAAACACGGTAGCATCCTGCCAAGGCTGGCCGCCATAGGCCAAGGGCTGAATACCCGCTTTTTGCAAGGCATCGGCGGTTTTAAAAAACTCATCCCACGTTGTTGGCACTTTGGCATTGGCTTTTTTGAGTAAATCAGGGTTCACCCACAGCCAATTGACCCGATGCACATTAACTGGCGCGGCAACATAGCTGCCTTTATATTTCATCACATTTGCCACAACAGGAGGAAGAAGCTTATCCCAGCCTTCTTTTTTTGCGACATCATCTAGGGATGCTAATACGCCTTCGTCGCCCCATTCTTGAATCGATGGGCCTTTAATTTGTGCTGCAGCCGGTGGCTGCCCAGATACCACACGGGTTTTAAGCGCCGTCATGGCGTTATCCCCTGCCCCACCTGCTACTGCAAAATCTTTCCACTTGTGGCCTTTGGCCTCAAGCATTTTTTTAAGTTCTACGGCGGCTTTAGCTTCTCCGCCAGAAGTCCACCAATGCAAGACCTCTACATCGGCAGCGTGCACAGAAAATGCAATTGAAAAACTAGCAGCCAGTAAACTCACCTTCAGTTTTTTCATCATCGATTTCCTCTTGTTGAATACGCACTTAAGTGCATCTGTACGCTGGACTTACTTTATGCCAACGGCAAGAGTAATTCAAATGAGGCAAAATACGATTGGGCAATAAACCTAGGGCGAACACCCTATTAAAGTTGGAGTAAAGTTTATTTTGAATGTGAATATAAATGACTAGCTTGGGACTTTACATATTGTTGGGCTTCGTTTAACAACACCAAGCTACACCTATTAAGTCGGCATATTTAAAGCAGTTCGCGTTATTGCGCTTCACTAATAAGCAACAACACGAACCGTAGGCCCAGGCTTAAATCTCAGAAATTTGCACCCCTTTTAAAGAGGCGGCTAAGCCTCCTGCTGAGCGCACTTTTAGCTTGGTATAGATACGGGCACGATGTACTTCAACCGTTTTAATACTGATTTCTAATTCATCGGCTATTTGCTTATTGAGCCGCCCAGTTAATAGCTCGCGCAATACCTCACGCTCACGCGGAGTAAGACTTTCTAAGCGCTCATCCAAGGATTGGCGGGCATTCCAAGCACTACGCGCCTCTTCATCCCTTGCCAAGCATGCTTCAATTCTAGAAACCAACAAGCCATAGTCACATGGCTTTTCCAAGAAATCCATTACCCCGTCTTTTACTGCAGCAACGGCCATGGGTACATCGGCATGGCCCGTTAAGAAAATAACTGGCGGCAAATAAAAGGACGTTTTTAGCTCGCTATACAGCTCCAGACCACTCATGCCAGTCATACGAACATCAATAATTAAGCAACTATAATCTGCCGCATCGGCGTCATTCAGAAAGTGCTCTGCAGACTCAAAACCAAACACCGGCCATTGATGCGCTTCAAATAAAATTTGTAGTGCATCACGTACAGCAGAGTCATCATCAATTACAGCAATAGGTCGCATACAATTACCTTTAATAGATAGTAATAATTCGAAAGCTCAAGAAAATAAACGTAATCACTTCTCACATAATTATTCAATCTATATGTAAAAGCTCAATCAGTGATTAAGACAAAACAATAGGGAGGCGAAAAATAAAGCAACTGCCGCCACCAGGATTCGCTTGAATCTTTAAATGCCCTTGATGCTGCTCAATCACAGAGCGGCAAATATTCAAGCCAATCCCCATCCCCTCGGGTTTACTGGTGTAAAAAGATTGAAACAATTTACTAGGATCTGAAATCCCTGAACCACGATCAGCCACACACACCTCTAGCCAATCTTTACCGACCTCGGCACTGACTCTGATCTCCCTCAGCGCTACTGGGGTATCAAGCATCGCTTCCATGCCATTTTTTAATAAATTAAACAGCACTTGCTCCAACATCACGCCATCACCCATCACTTTGGGCAAATCATCATCTAAATCAATCAGGATCCGACTATGGTATTTTCTGGCCATGGGCTCTAATAGCTGTATTGGCACGGCTAATAATTCAGTAAAATCACACACCTCACTTTTAGATGCACGTCTTGATGAGAAATTACGAATCCCGCTAATAATTTGCCCCGCCCTACGTGCTTGCTCGCCCATTTTGACCAAGATATGCCGTACCGAATTTTTTTCATCCCGCGATAATATCTCTTCACCTGCTGCAGCATAGCCCGCAATCGCGGCCAGAGGTTGATTCAGCTCATGTGCAAGGCTAGAAGCAAGCTCGCCCATGCTGACTAATCTGGCGGTATGCTGTAATTTTTCTTCACGGCTACGGTCCTCTTCTGCTGCTAGCCGCCTTTCAGTAATATCTGCCGCAATCTCTAGCCACACTACATGACCATCTACCCATTGAATTCGGCGGCGCTGCACTAAAAACCAGCGCCCACTTACGGGATCAAGCCGTTCCGCTTCTGATACGCCCTGCGGCAGCAGCGGCCACATACAGCACTCGCCATCGGCAAACAGCGGGAAGGTATCGCTATGGTGACGATTACGATAGCGCACCACGCCACTGCTCACATCAAAGACGGACACCGCAGCGTCTAAGCCTTCCAGTACCGTAAGCAGCTGTTTACGTGATTCTGCCAGCGCCTCACGCTCACGCTTGATTTCTGTTACATCATATAAAGAGGCCATCCAACCACGATGCTCGCCTCGGCCATCTACCAAGCGTGATGAATAAAGCCGCACATCAAAACGCTCGCCATCTCGACGCATAAAGCGCAAGGCAAAACCATTACTTGGGCATTCTCCCGACAATAAAGATTGCCATGCACTAGCACAGACACTGAGCTCTTCAGGGGCCCAATACGGCATAGGCGAGGCCTTGCCTAGCAATTCAACTTGGCTGCGTCCCACCATGCTACAAAAAGCCAAATTGGCATAAATTAAATGCCCAGCCGGATTAATCGCCAATAAGCCGGTGGTTAAGGAGTCTTCCATTGCCGCACGAAAACGCATTTCATCACGCAGTGCGTCTTCCGCTTGTTGGCGTTGCTGCATGCGTTTTCTAAGTAAACGCAGCGCAAAAATCAATGCCACCAATAAAGCAAACACCACACCGAGCAGCCAAAGCTGCGTTACCGAGGTTTTTTCATGCCGCACACTGGCGCGTAATTTAAGCCCATGCCCCAATGGCTCAAAGCCTACTGAGCGGCTAACACCCGACATACTGAGGCGAGCATCACGGGGAGCAAGCACATTACCACTACTATCTAACAAGGATAAATCGTAGCGCTGCACCATCCACCATGGCACGCGCTGCTGCAAAATAGCGGGTAAGGCATAGGAGGCTAAAACCGAGCCTAAATAAACCGTGCCACGAAATGCCGGAACCACCAACACAATCTGAGCGACTTTAGGCTCGCCCGCCATAATCACATTTGAATACAACACATAGCCTAAGGTTGCAGCGCCATCGAGCACTTCAAGCAATATTGGATCATCCAGCGGCACCAAGCTTTGAGGGCGCGAGCTATATGCAGGCAACCCCCAAACCCGATTACCGGATGAACTAACATAATCAACCGAAAGCATTTCTGGTGATGCGCGCAATAAGCTATCCGCCCTTGCCCTAAAATCTTCTTCACGTAATGCATTGGCGGCAATGCCATAGGCTAGGTTTTCGATCGCATTTTGATTGGTTTGTAAATGCAAACGCAAACCTTGTTCCTGCCAAAGTAAATCCTGGGACAAGACGGTATCTTGAGCATTACGCGCTTGTCGATAATCTAACCAAACAAAGCTAGCCAACGCCAACAAGACCAAAATGATCGATATATAAGCGAGCCACCAGAGCCAATGTTGGCCAATTCGGCGAATTAAGGAAGAAATCATGCGTGGAGGATAGGGTGCATTGTGCTTATTCCCCCATAGGGTAAAACCCTGAGCGTAAAAGCCCACTGATTTATAACAAAAAAATGCCGGAGCAAACACTGCTCCGGCATTTTTTAAAACTTAGATTTCAGTAAAAACAAAGCCATGTAAATTAATCGCGGCTATTACCAGTAAAAGCCATAATTAAATGCAACAGGCTAGTAAATAGATTGTAGACATTCAGATAAAGGCTCAGTGTGGCGCTAACATAATTGGTTTCGCCACCATTTACGATGCGGCTAACGTCATACAAAATAAAGCCAGAGAAAATCATCACCGCTACAGCTGAAATAGTCAGCGACAGCGCAGGGATTTGGAAAAAGATATTAGCCAGAGCCGCCAAGATGATCACGACCAAACCAATCATCAAGAATTTCCCCATAAAGGAAAAATCTTTCTTGGTAACGGTTGCAATTGTGGCCAAGGTAAAGAAAATAGCACCCGTGCCAATTGCAGCTAAACCTATCATTTCTGCGCCATTGCTAAAGCTTAATGCCCTTTGCAGCATTTGCGATAACCACAAGCCCATAAAACCGGTATAGCCCAGCAGAATAAATACCCCTGCTGCACTTTCTTTGGTTTTTTCAATGGCATAAAAAGAACCAAAGCTAACAGCCATAAAAACAATAAAGCCCATCATTGGCGACATGCGGAATTGCATGGCAACACCTAAGTAAGCGCCAATTGCGGTTGGCACCATGGTCAGCGCCAACATAAAATAAGTGTTACGTAATACGCGATTACGCTCGGTTGACAGTACTGAGCTGCCATAGCCTACGCTATTTAATTCCATTATCGTGTGTCTCCATTCTCACGGACTGGCCGCGTATGTCAGGTAGATTGGTATGATTGAAAAAAGTTTCAAGCTGCGTTAAAGAAACTTTCGATATCGGCCAATTTAACTTGGGATAATTTTTTAGGTGACCAATTTGGCTGATCATCTCTGTCGATCAGTTTAGCACGCACACCTTCATGAAAATCACCGTGGCGCAAACAATTTCTTGCACCTAGCCATTCCATTTCTACCACTTCATCGTAAGAAAGTGTCTGTGCTCGCCGCGCCATTTCCCAAGTCAGAAAAATAGAAGTCGGCGAGCCTGCCGCTTGCAGCTCAGCGGCAAGGCGTAAGGCAGGAGCATCCCCTTGATAAGCTTGAATGCGTTCACAAATAGCGAGCAAATCATCTCCCGCACAGATGCGTTCCACCTCATCGGCCAGCGGCAACCACACCGATGCAGGCAAGGAGCAAGGCCATGCGGCAGAAAGCGCCGATAAAGCGCCACTGGCCAGCTCTGCATCTTGCTTGCCTTGCCCGCTCCACGGTAAATCTTGCAGCACGCCTATTAGTGAATCAAACGTAGCTGCTGGCAGAGCAAACTCCGCCGCGCCAAATGCCAGCGCATCAGCCGCATTTAAGCGGCTACCGGTTAGCGCAAGTAAGCACCCAATCTTGCCTTCTAATTTCTGTAGCCAAAAACTGGCACCCACGTCAGGGAACAGGCCAATGCTGATCTCTGGCATCGCCAAAATGCTAGATTCGGTAACGATACGATGGCTGGCAGCCGCAAAAATACCCCAGCCCCCGCCCATCACAATGCCATTTCCCCAAGCGAGTACTGGCTTTGGAAAGCGGTGTAACTCACGGCAAAGATCGTATTCATGGCGAAAAAAATCATCCCCCTCATGCACAAAAGCCGCGTCGCTCATGGCATGGTAAAGTGCACGAATATCGCCTCCCGCACAAAAAGCCCGCTCGCCTTCACCACGCACCAACACCGCCACAACTTTTTCATCATGACGCCAGCTTTCTATTTGCTCACGAATCTTTAACACCATGGCTAGGCTTTGCGCATTCAACCTCGCTGACGCCAATAAAATTTCACCTAAGAACAAACCATTGCTCAGCGCGATCTGCTGAAAATGCACCATCTTTATATCTCTCTTTAAAACAAGGGGGAGTGCTGCCCAATATAAAACCCAAACCTTAAACCACGGAGGAAAGGGAGAACACAGAGTGCCACGGAGAAAAACATACGAGAAAACTAATTTTTCTCCGTGAAACTCCGTGTTCTCTGTGCCCTCTGTGTTTCAAAATTTGGGTTTTGGCTAGAGGCTAGGGGGCCTCGAAAAACCTATATTTCTAAATAAGACAAGGCGCATTTTAAAAAAACCGACGCTGCATATGTTTGATATGTAAGGAGATTTTTTTAAAACGCAACGCAGTATTATGACGAAAGATGGGTTTTTCGAGGCTCCCGCTAATTGCCACTGCGATGTACTGGTCTTAAAAAATAGATCAGCCTCCCGTGCCACCTACGGTTAGCCCGCCATCAATACGTAAGGTTGGCTGGCCCACGCCAACGGGCACGCTTTGGCCTTCTTTGCCACAGGTGCCCACGCCAGGATCTAGCGCCATATCGTTACCAATCATCGATACGCGGGTGAGTACATCAGGGCCATTACCAATCAGCGTTGCGCCTTTCACTGGATACATCAGCTTGCCGTCTTCTACCCACCAAGCTTCGGCGGCAGAGAATACAAACTTGCCGCTGGTGATATCCACCTGCCCACCACCAAAATTAGCGGCATACAGACCACGCTTGATCGAAGCGATGATTTCTTCGGGTGGCACGCTGCCGCCTTCCATTAGGGTATTGGTCATGCGTGGCATAGGCAGATGAGCAAAGCTTTCACGACGGCCATTACCTGTTAGCGGCATATCCATCAGGCGAGCATTCAGGCTGTCTTGCAAATAGCCTTTTAAGATGCCGTCTTCAATCAAGACGGTGCGCTGGGTTGGATTGCCTTCATCGTCGATATTGAGCGAGCCACGGCGATCAGTAATCGTGCCATCGTCCACCACGGTGACGCCTTTTGCCGCAACTTGCTGACCAATCTTGCCACTAAAAGCCGATGAGCCCTTACGGTTAAAATCGCCTTCTAAACCATGACCGATGGCTTCGTGTAATAAAATACCCGGCCAGCCCGAGCCTAACACTACGGTCATTTCACCCGCTGGTGCTGGGCGAGCGTGTAAGTTGAGCACCGCTTGATCCACGGCTTTTTTAGCGTAATCCAGCACCACAGCATCGTCAAAGTAGCCATAAGCAAAACGGCCACCACCGCCTGCGCTACCCTGCTCACGCAGGCCGTTTTCTTCCACAATCACTTGAATAGAAAGACGGCACATTGGGCGCACATCGGCCGCGCGATGCCCATCGTGGCGCGCTACGTAAACCACTTCAAACTCAGAAGCTAGGCTGGCCATCACTTGCACCACGCGTTTATCTAAGCTACGGGCGGTACGCTCTAGTTTTTCTAACAAGGCCACTTTAGCCAGCTCATCAAGGCTGGCCAGCGGGTCAACGGGCTGATACAAGGCATGGCCTAGCACATCACGCGTCAACGCCACGGTATTTTGCCCGCCTTGGCGGCCAATCGCTCGCGTTGCCGTAGCCGCTTGGCTTAAGGCGGCCATGCTGATATCGTCAGAATAGGCAAAAGCGGTTTTTTCACCCGAAACGGCACGAATCCCCACGCCGGTATCAATATTAAAGCTACCTGACTTCACAATACCTTCATCTAAGCTCCATGCCTCGCTGCGGCTATATTGAAAATACAGGTCAGCGTAATCAATATCGTGCGTTAGCATCTGCCCAAATACTTGATCTAGCTTGGCATCATCAAGGTTAAAAGGGGTGAGCAGCGTCTGGCGGGCGGTTTCTAAATGAGTCATTGAGTGTCATCGCAAAGGGTGAATCAGATTATTGAAAGGTATTACACACTATCTTCAAGAGGCAGGGAAGGCGAGAAATCCCTCTAAGGCAAAAAAGATCTGTAGGCACAAGATAATAGGCACACAGGGAAGGCTTAAGTTTTTTTTCCTGTGATCTTTGTATGCTCTGCATCCAAACCCCTTTTGCTATTCAATTCAAAGCAAGCGATGCGTCAGCGCCGGCAGGATGCGTCTTACTCTATCCATTTGGCTCGATTTTAATTCAGCCAGCACTACGCCTTCGCCCTTGGCTTGGCAGGCAAGCACCTTGCCCCATGGATCGATCAGCATGCTATGACCAAAGGTATGGCGGCCGGTAATGTGCTCGCCGCCTTGCCCTGAGGCAATCACATAGCATTGATTTTCGATAGCACGGGCGCGCAGCAGCACTTCCCAATGCGCTTCACCGGTCGTTTGGGTAAAAGCCGCAGGCAGGATAATAAAATCGAGCGGCAACATAGCGCGAAAAAACTCAGGAAAACGTAAGTCATAACAAACCGATAAACCAATGCGACCAAATGGCGTATCAAAAGCCACTGGCTGATGGCCTGCGGCAATGGTATCGGCCTCACAAAAACGCTCAGTGCCGTTATCAAAACCAAATAAATGCATCTTGTCATAGCGCGCCACACATTCCCCTGCGGGCGAATACACAAGGCAGCTATTATTTACGCGGCTAACATCATCGCACACCAATGGCACGGTACCGCCAACTAGCCAAATATTGTGCTCTATGGCGGCTTGGGCCAAAAAGGATTGGATGGGGCCATCACCAAACGGCTCTCTAACCGCCAGCTTATCGCTATCTTGCTTGCCCATAATGGCAAAATACTCAGGCAGCACCACCAACTGCGCCCCACGCTGAGCGGCCTCGCCGATTAAGCGTGCGGCAGTGGCTAAATTGGCCTTTACTTCAGGCCCAGAGACCATTTGAATCGCTGCTGCAATCAGTGTATTCATCATTGGCTCCTATTTATTTCTGGCAAAGGGCAGGCGACTTAATGGGCTGCTTACCCCTTTAATTTGTGGGTCTAACATACTGCCGGTAATGTCGTACTCGTAAGCCACCAACTGGCCGAGTGGGTCTTTAAACACCCTTTGCAGTAAGAAAGTTGCCACCCCTATTACAGGGTTAATAATCGTTGTCGCCACCGCCACGCTATCCCCAATCACCGGCACAATCCGCACACGTAAATTTTGTGTGGCGGCCATAAAGTTAGCATCCCCTCTAAATAATACTTGTGCTGCTGGGCCTGCAATCACCAAATTATCGGTGTGCGCCACGCCTCGGTCGATCACGCTATCGCCCCGAATGGAATCGAATTCAAACCCCTCCGAAAACACGTCTCTAAAATCGAGCTGCACGCGGCGCGCCAAGGATTGCAGGCTTAAGATCGATAATAAGCGCCCCACACCAGGATCAATCTTAGCGAACTGACCCGCTTCTACATCCACCCGCAGCTTACCTTGCAAGGTGGACAAATCTGGTGGAAACAGCTCGCCATCCCACGCCACGTCGCCACTTAATTTAGCGGGAGCACGGCGCATGGTGTCCGGCACGCCTAGGCGGGTAAGTAGTTTGCCAAAATTTTCAGTTTCAATCGAAAAATTACCGCTGGTGCGGCTCAGGCTTTTTGCCCAGACGCCGCTCATGTTTAGCTTACCGTCTGGATTACTGATGCTCACCCCATTCAAACGCCAGTTTTCTCCTTGCTGAACTGCATTCACATCCAGCTTACCCAGAATAAAATTTTTATACCGGAAATCGTTCACGGCCAAATCAAGGGCAGGCAACTGCTGTAAAGGCGTAGCAAGGGACACCGTGCCATAAACAGGGAAAGGCAACCAAAGCTTGCTTAATCGGCTACTTAACTTGCCCTTATCTTTTGCACTCCAGTCAAAAGCGCCCGCCAACTCTTTACTATCAACCGAGCCTTTCCAGCTTGCATCGTTCTGCTCCTGCGCTTTGAGCTTAAATTCATTAAGCTGTCTTCCCCAGCCCATCAGACGATTAATGCGTAGATCCACAGCAAAAGGTGAGGGGCGCGCCCCTGCTGGCTCTGCTTTAATCTCGTCCGCTAAATCGAGCCAAGCTTGCACATTCAGCTCAGGCAAGTTCCCAGACACACTGATCCCTGCCTTAGGCATGGCGGGCAAAGCCCCCGCGCCCAACACCAATTGCCCTTTCAGCTTACTAACAGCCTCTATCGGCGGCTGGTTTCCCAACGCAGCTTGTGCTGGCGGATTACCCAGTAATAATTGTAATTGCAGGCTTTTATCGTAAGCCCATTCAAGTTGAGTTGCCTCTTGCGTCCCCCCTTTAATACGCAAACGCATTGGCCTGCTCTCCCCACTCGTTTTTGCCATAGGTGCAGGTAAATCAACAGCCAAGCCTTGCAAGGGAGACTGAACACTTAAGGCAAACTGCGATTGCCCTGCACTCAGGCTTGCCTGATAGGGCACTTTACCGTGTAAGCGCTGCTTAAATGGCAAGCCATAGCGATCAGCCACGTCTTGGATCTCGGCCTGTCCATTCATATTCAGCAGTAAATTACCTTGGGCGTTGCTAGCACCAGAGAGCTTTAGTGCCCCGCCTAAAGCCTGCGCTTTTGCGTCTTTAATCGTGAGCGTGTGTTCAGTAAATGCAATCCGCCCCGCCGCTTTAGCCAGCAAAGGCACGGCTCCGCCAAAATCGAGCTGATTATCTACAAAGTGGTATTCGCCAGTAATCTTGCTTGCATCGGTGTTTTCTAAGGGTAAGGACAACTCCAAAACCAGCTCGCCATTGCCACTCGCCTTTAAATCATCAGTAAAGCCTGAGGTACTTTCTTTGACGGGGCTTTGATGCACAAACTGTAGAAACTCGCTCGTTGGCCCCTGCGCCTTACCTTTCACTTTTAATAGCGGCGAATCGCTATCCATATCCGCAATCGATACCGCCACATCACGTAGCTCTGCGCCAAAAATCTTGCCTTTTTTAGCGTGGATGTCCATCGCCGCCCCATGAAAATCGAGCGCAGCATCAATATGCTCAATGCTTGGCCAATCATCTGCATAGGAAAGCCCCACATCCTTTGCATCGGCAGTAATTCTAAACACACCATCTTTTGGATTACGGAAAGGAAAATCTTGCAAATTACCGCGCAATTGGGCACGGCCATTCACCGCCTTGCCGCTCAATAGCGATGTTTTTAACCACGCTAAGGTTTCATCTCCTGCGGCTCTAGGCAAATAGAGATAGGCACGTTTAGCTGGCAGCTCACGAATATCACCTTTTAAATCTAAGTAACCTAAGCCGGAGCCTGGCCATAGATATTGGGCATTGGCACGAATATCCGTGTCGCCATTAGCAAAGGCTGCCTTAGCCACATCCAGCTTCCAGCCCTTACCTGCTCGCTGCCAAGAAGCAGCGAACCCCGCCTTATCAAAGTGTAAAGGCTCCAGAAATTGCGCTGGAATCGTCAGCGATAGATCATTACTCGTTAGGCTGCCCTTACCGCCTGCTTGATCAAACTTTGCGCTTAAATCAAAGCGGCCTAGCTGAGGCAGCCCCAGTTGTGGCAAAGCTAGCTCTAAGTGTTTGGCATCGATTTCTGCACTAAATAGCTTGGCGCTCTGCCATGGGCCTTGCCAGCGGGCACTAAACTGATCCACTTTTCCCTTTAGGCTGGCGTCTTGAAAATCAGCGGGCAACCATGCCGATAGCGCTGCCAATCCATTGAGGCGGACGGATTGGCCATCTAAATACTGCATACCCGCCTTATCGCGCCGATAGTTCACGCTACACGTTTGGCAAAGATCACCGCTAGAGGTTGCGATATGCGCGGCCTTTAAACGTAAGGACTGCTCGCGCTGATCATCCTGCCAAATAAAACCGCCCTCAAAAATAGGCAAATACAAAGCTTGTGGAGCATCGGGCCAAGCCACAGCGAGTTGATTAAGCTTTAATTGCGTATCAATTTTTTCAATGCGCGCTTGCGCAAAATGCAGCGTGGCTCGCACGCCCCCCTCCCCCGTCAAACGGCTCAGCCACGGCGCGGGCAATTGCTCAAAGAGTTGTTTTAAATCCACACGCGGGAAATCGAGCTTGAGCTGGCCCGACCAATCCCGCCATTCACCCACGTCATTGCCACGCCAATTACCCGACAAAGCCAGAGTATCTGCAAGGGCTACGGGTGGTTTTACGGAAACCTCAAATTGGTGCCGACCAAATCGTTGTTTGATATCTAAATCTAGAGCGGTGAAGACTTGTTTGCTCGCACTGGTTTTCTCGTCCAGCCAACTAAGCTGGCCGCCCGTGATGGTTAACTCGCCCTGTGCTAGCAACCAATTAATAAAGCGATTGTCGTCTTTAGCGGCCCCCGCTTGCACCTGAAAACCCGCAACAAACCACGTGTCCGCTTGATCTCGGCGTAAAGTAAGCTGCGGCGCAACGGTGGCCAAGCGGCTAAATAACAACTCTCCGCGCAGCAAAGACCACCAGGATAGATCCGCATCGACCGAGGTGAGCTGCAAGCCAGGTAGGTTGCCTTTATGCACTTTAAACTCGTCAATCCGCACAAAAGGATGAATACCGTGCCAGCCACCGGACAAACGCCCCATACTGATTTGGCTTGCCGTCGCGTTTTCCAGCTTTTGCACCAGCCATGGCCGATACTCATCGAGGCGAGGCAAAACATAAAACTGCCAAGCCAAAATAACCGCAAGCAGTAACAAACCCGCTGCAGCAAGCAGGCGCAGCAAAAGGCGGTAATGCCAGTGCATAAAAGAGATGAAGCGTTGCAAATAAGGAGAGAAAACAGGCATTTCGAGCGACTCGGGCATGCCAAAATATGGCAGTGCTATGTTAGGCTTAGTCAGGCTTTGTTAAGATTTAAGCAGTAAGCCAAGAGTCAACAGAGCCCATCAGTTAGGGAATTATGATTTTAACCGTTTTTGAGCAGCTACCGATGAATGATCTCATGCAAAATGCGAATTCCTTACTTGCCCCTGCCTTGGCCCATAGTCGATACCTGCAACAACTATTCCTACGGCATCCAGATTTAGCCGAGGCCACGCTGGCAAATATTGCCCAGCCCTTCACAAGGCAAGCGATGGAACAAGCGCTAAGCCACTTGCAAGATTTAGATGACAACGCCCTTAAGCAGCATTTACGCCGCTTACGGCAAGCCGTGATGGCAAGACTCATCAGCCGTGAACTAGCCAAGCTAGCCACGCTGCAAGAGGTGATGCACACCATCAGTGATTTGGCCGAAGTCAGCCTCAGCGCCGCCCTAGCTTGGGTATCGCAAGCAGACGCACGCTATGGCCAGCCAATAGGTGAAGCATCGGGCCAAGTTCAAGAATTGATTATCGTTGGCATGGGTAAGCTGGGCGGGCGCGAGCTGAATGTTTCTTCTGATATTGATCTTATTTTTATTTTCCCTGAAGACGGCCAAACCACCGGCCCACGCAAGATCAGTAATTCAGAATACTTTGCCCTCATTGGCAAACGTCTCATCAGCCTGATTGGCGATATCAGCGAGGATGGTTTTGTATTTAGAGTAGATATGCGGCTGCGCCCTTTTGGTAGCGTTGGCCCACTGGCTTGCAGCTTTGATTCTCTGGAGAACTATCTACTCACCCAAGGGCGCGAATGGGAGCGATACGCATGGATTAAAGCGCGCGCCCTATCGGGAGATGAAGCGGGCTTGATGCAGCTAGTCATCCCCTTTATCTATCGCAAATACCTAGATTACGGCGCCTACCATTCGATGCGTGAACTGCACAGCCAGATCCGCCGCGAAGTAGCACGCAAAGACAAAATCGACAATATTAAGCTAGGGCCAGGTGGTATTCGTGAAATAGAATTTATTGGCCAAGTTTTTCAGCTAATCCGTGGTGGGCGCAATAAAAACCTGCAGCTTCGCCCCACGCAAGCCATTTTAGATGAGCTCGCTCAGCAAGGCACGCTTAGCCATGCCGCCGTGGCAGAGCTACAAGAAGCTTATTGTTTTTTACGCAATTTAGAACATCGCTTAATGTATCTGGACGATGCACAAACCCAGATGCTGCCCTTAAATGAAGAAGACCAAGCCCGTATCGCGCACAGTATGCAGTTTACTGATTGGGCACAATTTAGCGAGCAGCTAGCGCTCTATCGCAACCGAGTTTCGCAGCATTTTGAGCAAGTATTTGTGCTGCCGCCTGACGAAGGAGATGCCCACCCCCAAGCGGCTATTTGGCAATCCGCCCAAGACGGTGATAGCAGCGATTTAGCCGCATTAGGCTTTGAAAACCCCACTGAAATTAACCGCCGTTTGGCCGCTTTACAAAGCAGCAACCGCTATTTACAAATGCCAGATCGCTGCCGCAAACGCGTTGACAGCATCTTGCCTCCCTTAATTAAAGTGTCGGCTGGTTTTCATAACCCAGACGCCACCTTTACCCGCATTTTAGATTTACTCGAAGCCATCAGCCGCCGCGAGTCTTATTTAGCCCTTTTAGCTGAGCATCCACAAACCCTAAAACGCTTGGCCAGCCTTTACAGTGCCAGCCCTTGGGTATCCCAATATTTGACACGTCACCCTATTTTATTGGATGAGTTACTCGATTTCCGCCTACTAGAAGAACTACCCGATTGGCCTAAGCTTGGCAAAATTCTGCGGCAAGAGCTTAACGGCTTAAGCGATGACACCGAAGCCAAAATGGATTGCTTACGCCATTTTCAGCACGCGCAAATATTTAGATTAGTGAATCAAGACTTAGGTGGCTTACTGGTTTTAGAAACCTTATCTGATCATTTATCTGACTTAGCTGATTTAATGCTGACCGTCACTTTAGAGCAAGTTTGGCAAGAATTACCCAATAAGCACCGCCCTAAGCCCCAATTTGCCGTAATTGGCTATGGCAAGTTGGGAGGTAAAGAGCTGGGCTTTGCCTCGGATTTAGACATCGTTTATCTCTATGAAGACGATCATCCTAACGCCACCGAGATCTATGCAAAATTTGCCAAACGGGTGGTCAACTGGCTCACCGCGCTTACACCTGCAGGCCATCTTTATGATATCGACCTAAGGCTACGCCCTAATGGCGCTTCGGGGCTGTTGGTTTCTAGCATTGGTACATTCTCACAATATCAAAGAGAATCGGCCTGGGTGTGGGAGCATCAGGCTCTCACCCGTGCCCGCTACTGCGCTGGCGATAAAGTGGTAGGCAACGCTTTTGAAGCGATTAGAGAAGATATTTTATGCGCGCCACGAGATCTAGAAAAACTACGCTTTGATGTGCGCACCATGCGGGACCGCATGCTAGAAACGCACCCCGCCCACCCAGAGGATGTAAAACATGTGCGTGGCGGCATTGTAGATATCGAATTTATCATGCAATACCTGATCCTTGCACACGCCAAAGAGCATCAGGAATTTTGCCTCAACAGCGGCAATATCGCGCTATTAGCCACCGCCGCACAGCAAGGACTTATCCCCTTAGACGCGGCGCATTTAGCCGCCGATGGCTATCGAGAATTACGCCGCTTGCAACACAGCAGCCGCCTTAATGGCACCGAGCTCACCCCCAAGATGCTGCTCCCCATCCAGCCACAGCTGGCGGCGGTAAGGCTACTTTGGCAAACATTATTTGGAGAGCTTATCGAGCAGAGCTAATACTGTTTTAGCGCGGGGGCTTGCTGCCAGAACTGGCATTTGCAAAAAAGATGGCGGCTGGCTCCCGCCCTAAAAAAAATACAATACATTGACAGCGATTAAACAAACTTTAAACGTCTTCATATACGGCGGGGAAATCCGAAAAATGCACGGCAGCAGTGCCGTTAGGTAGGTAATCAGCCAGCAAGTAGGCCTCCTCCTTAATGCGTGCCATCAGGGCAATCACATAATGGGCTTGAAGATTCACTTCAAACCAAAACTCTTTGCGCCAAACTGGCTGCAAACCGACCTCTCCACCAGGCTCCAACTCGTTTATTGAGGCTTGGCGAAACGCAAAACCTAAGGCGGCCAAAAACTCCGCAAATTCTGGCCCACTATGCGTCACTTCCAAAACAAAAGCGGCCATTCCAGGTGCAACTTGCTGCAAATTCACATAAATATGGGTGTCAAATGGCACTTGCGCCGCTTGCATACAGCGGCTGCAAAAAAAACCAGAGCGCGGTGCATACTCACTCTCATCCCCAGCAACATCAGCCAAAGGTAAGATTGGATGCCCACAACTATGGAACGAATCTGCCCCAAATCTTTCCATTTTGCACCGAATGTGAAAGCAAAGATTAATATACTATAGTTTAATCCAAAAAAAAGCACCCACTGAATATGGATGCTTTTCTTACAACAATCAACGACTTAGCTCGCAGCAACTTCTGCTTTCTGACGTAAGCGAATATGCAACTCACGCAATTGCTTTTCGTCCACGCTATTTGGCGCATCAGTCAGCAGACACTGAGCACGTTGCGTTTTAGGGAAGGCGATGACATCACGGATAGATTCTGCACCCACCATTAAAGTCACCAAACGATCCAGACCAAAAGCTAAACCACCGTGCGGAGGTGCACCAAATTGCAGGTTTTCTAGCAAGAAACCAAACTTGTTTTGTGCTTCTTCTGCATCAATCTTCAAAGCACGGAACACTTTAGACTGCATTTCTTCACGGTAGATACGGATCGAGCCACCACCGATTTCAGAACCATTCAGCACCATATCGTAGGCTTTGGCGATACATGCACCTGGATCGGTATCCAGCATATCTTCGTGGCCGTCTTGCGGCGCGGTAAACGGATGGTGACATGCAGTCCAGCGATCGGCTTCTTCATCGTGCTCAAACATTGGGAAATCAATCACCCACATTGGCTTCCAGCCTTGGGCAAAGAAACCACCCGCCTCGCCCTTCTCGTGGCCCACTTTAATACGCAGTGCACCAATGGCTTCATTCACCACCTTGGCTTTATCTGCACCAAAGAAAATCAAATCGCCGTTTTCTGCACCAGTGCGCGCGATAATTTCTTTTAGGCCCGCTTCAGACAAGAACTTCACAATCGGCGACTGCAAGCCAGAGTCTTCAGTGTTAGTCAGTTTAGTTACATCGTTTACTTTGATGTAAGCTAAGCCCTTAGCGCCATAAATCGCCACAAACTTGGTGTACTCGTCGATTTCCTTACGGCTAATCGCAGCACCACCTGGCACACGCAGCGCAACCACACGGCCATTTGGCATGTCGGCAGCACCACGGAAGACTTTGAATTCTTCGTTTTTCATCATATCGGTCAGCTCAACGAACTGCAAAGTGACTCGCAGATCTGGCTTATCTGAACCGTATAAACGCATGGCATCTGCGTAAGTCATACGTGGAAAATCTGTTAGCTCAACATCAATCCCTTCTTTAAACACGTGCTTGGCCATCGATTCAGTGATGTCCATGATTTCGTGTTCATTCAGGAACGATGTTTCGATATCGATCTGAGTGAATTCTGGCTGACGATCAGCACGCAGATCTTCATCACGGAAACACTTAACGATCTGATAGTAGCGATCAAAACCCGCCACCATCAATAGCTGTTTAAACAGCTGCGGCGATTGTGGCAAAGCAAAAAACTGACCATCGTGCACACGGCTAGGCACCAGATAATCACGCGCGCCTTCTGGAGTGGAGCGGGTGAGCATTGGGGTTTCGATATCAATAAAACCAAGGCCATCCAAGTAATTACGGATCAGCATGGCGATGCGATAGCGCAGGCGCAGGTTTTTTTGCATGACTGGACGGCGTAAATCGATCACACGGTTTTGCAGGCGCACATTTTCAGAGAGATTTTCATCATCGATCTGGAAAGGAGGCGTTACAGCGGTATTCAGGATTTTGATATCTGTGGCAACAATTTCAATTTCGCCAGAAATCAGGTTTTTATTAGCCGCGCCTTCAGGGCGAGTGCGAACCAGACCAGTGATTTCCAATACGTATTCATTACGTGAAGAATCAGCAATGGCAAAGGCTTCTGCAGTGTCTGGGTTAATCACCACTTGCACCAAGCCTTCACGGTCACGCAAGTCGATAAAGATCACGCCACCGTGGTCACGACGACGATGCGCCCAACCTTTAATGGTGACAGTTTGCCCAAGGTAACGGCTATCAATAAGACCACAGTAATCAGTACGCATTTAGTTTTCTCGTGTTAATTTTAATCAGTGTTTTTCATACTAGGCGTGACCACACCCATAGAAATAACATACTTTAAAGCTTCATCGACACTCATATCCAGCTCAATCACGTCGGCTTTTTTTACCATTATAAAATAGCCCGAGGTTGGATTAGGCGTAGTCGGCACATACACACTGACATACTCGCCTTCCAATACCGTGGCCACTTCGCCACCTGGCACCCCCGTCATAAAAGCAATAGTCCAAGCATCTGCATGCGGAAACCGCACCAAAAGCGCCTGACGAAATGCTTGACCAGAATCAGAAAAAAGCGTGTCTGATACCTGCTTCACGCTGCTATAAATAGATCTGACAATGGGGATGCGATTCAGCAGCTTTTCGCCCACCAGTAATAAACGCAAACCCAATACATTGGTCGCAAAAACACCGGTTAGCAACAGCACCAATACCGTTAAAATAACGCCAAAACCAGGAATATGGTGCGAGCCCTCTAAAAACGGCAATGGCCCCTGTAAAGCATGTAATAGCCATGAATCAGGCCGCATCGAAGCGGGCAGCAAGGCGCTGATCTGATCCATCGTGCCAATAATCAGCTGCAAAACCCAGAGTGTGATGGCCAACGGCACCCACACCAGTAATCCTGTCAGCAAGTATTTTTTAAAATGCGTCATTAGCATGGATTTATCAGCCATCTGAAGGCGATTTAGCGGGCGATCCGCCTTTAAAGTCTGTCACATACCAGCCATTGCCTTTTAATTGAAAACCGGCTGCCGTCAGCTGTTTTTCATAGGAAGGCGCGTGGCAAGTCGGGCATACAATCAGCGCATCATCCGACATCTTCTGAATATGCTCGTCAGAATGACCGCAAGCTGCACAGCGATAAGCATAAATAGGCATTACGTGTTAGCTCACACAAAAAACGCCGATTATACCGCGTCCAGCACCTCTGGTCGAAGTGACTGGGCATCAGAATGCAAATTATATTGCTCTTATGCCTTACTACTGGCGCATTCAAGCTACTTGACTATAATTCCAGTTCTCATTTCGCATATTACGGGGCACTGCTAATGAAAAAATACCTGATCGCACTGATGCTGCTACAGGCGGGCCTTGCTTTGGCTGACAATGCGGTAATACTCAAACTGACCTCTACCGATGGCGTGCTTGAACCACTCACACTGGAAGCTCCCGCAGGTAAAGCTATTACGTTAGTGATTATTAATGCAGGCAAATCGGCGATGGAGTTTGAAAGCAAACCATTGAAAATTGAAAAAGTAGTGGCAGCGGGTAAAACCAAAGAAATAAAAATTAAAGCGCTTACGGCGGGCAGTTATAAATTTGTGGATGAGTTCCATGAAACGCAGCCATCCGCTCAAGGCACGCTACTCATTAAATAACCCCCACTGGAGCTTGCTGTGCGACGCATTTTCCTTGCCGCATTATTAATGAGTACATGGGCTAGTGCTGAGACCACCCCTGATGCAGATTGGGCGCAAAGTTGGCTGGATCAGGCCTATCTTCCCCGTCATCAAGCCCTAAGCCAGACTGCCGATCAACTTGCAGAAAACACAGCAGCATTCTGCCAGCAACAGGACAACAAGACACTAAGCAAGGTAAGGCTTAGCTGGCTGGCCAGTAGCCACGCTTGGCGCAGCATGGACGGCGCGCCTGGTGGGCCGATGCTACTTGAGCGCTTAGGCAGAAAAATAGATTTTCGCCCCACCCGCCCAGATGATATTGAATCGGCAATTAAGGGGGGAGACAGCAGCAACGCCGCCACACGCGGCTTGCCTGCCATCGAGTATCTACTATGGGGCAATGCTCAGCCCAAGCAGCAGTTAACTAGGCTTAAACAAACAGAGCGCTGCGCATATCTAGTTAAACTGGCTGAACAAGTAGCCAGCAATACCCATACACTGGATGCGGGCTGGCAACTCTACCGTGAGCAGCTGGCCGCTGAGAATCCTTTCTTTCGCCAAAACCTGCTACTAGAGAACAACAACTTGATGCTGACAAGCCTAGCCAGCATGCTAAAACGCCTACCTAGTAGCGCGGTAGCCCAGCAATATGCAGAGTGGCGTTCAGGCAGCAGCAAGACCCAATTACTGGCCCAGCTAGATGGCTTTACCCTTGCCCAAAACGCCATAATTAAACGAATAAAGGATAGAGGAGACGCCGCACTGGCACAGCGCTTTGCTACGGATTTACACCAAGCCCAGCAACAGTGCCATGCCCTACCAAGCAAGCTTGAATTCAGCCAGCCCCGGCAACGCATCCCTTGCAGTAAAGCCATTACACAAATCAGCCAACGGCTGCAGAATGAAGTTGCTCAATCACTAGAGTTAAACCTAAGCCTAGCTGAATCTGACGGAGATTAAGCTTGGCGGCCTTACTTGGCAAAAAAAGGGTGGCCTCACGGCCACCCTTTTTTACTATTTATCAGTTGCCATCGGTCAGCAAGCCAATTTTACTCAATCCCGCCAGCCTTGCAGCCGACATGGTTTGTGCAATCAACTCATAGCGCACGCTTTTATCTGCCAGTAAATGTAACTCGGTTTGGGAGTCTTTAGCCATTGCGGTGGCAAATCGAATCGGCAATTCTTCCGCTTTAATCGGGGTTTTCTCCCATTCAATTTGCCCCTCTGCTGTTAGCGTCACGCGCAGCACCGCAGGCGGGACTTGTGTCACTTCAGCTTTTGCCTTGGGCAAATCCACCCGAATCGAATGCGTCATGACCGGCGCAGTTACAATAAATACCACCAGCAGCACCAGCATCACATCCACTAAAGGCGTGGTATTGATTTCTGACATCGGGGCATTATCGTTTTGATCAAAACCACCAAAAGCCATGCTTATTTACCTTCTTTTTCAACAGCAGCAGCGCTGAGTAGCTGAGCATGTAGATCATGGGCAAAGCCATCCAGGCCCTGCGCAATCACACGGTTAGCTCGTACAAACGCGTTGTAGGCTACCACTGCAGGGATCGCCACAGCCAAGCCAGCGGCAGTGGCAACCAGCGCCTCACCAATTGGGCCTGCCACCGTTGCAAGAGACGCATCGCCTTTGGTTGCGATGGCCACCAGCGCGTGATAAATACCCCAGACCGTGCCAAACAAGCCCACAAAAGGAGAAACAGAACCCACTGTTGCCAGCCATGACAAACCCAGCTCAAGACGTGCGTTTTCTTTGCTTAAACGGGTACGTAGCGTGCGTACCAAAAAGTCATCCAGTGACACAGCTAGGCCAAGGCCTTTACCTGCATTACTACGGTAATGGCTTAAGCCTTCCCACCCCGCACGGGCTAGCTTCGCCTCTGGTGCAATAGCATGGGCAGCAAGGCCAGTTGCCTCGCTCCAGTCAGAGGCTTTCCAAAACGCAGCTAAAAACAGTTTTTGCCCGTGTTTAATACGAATCAGCAAGCTACTGCGCAATAAAATCAAGCACCAGCTGACAACCGACATCAGCAACAATAAGCCAAATACAGAAACTAATACTGGATCGCCAGACTGCCAAATTAAAGCCAAATTCATTGCCATTTCTCTTTATAAAAATACAAATAATTAAATAACAAAATCAACAGGCACCATGGCACTCATCACAATGGCGGTATCACCACGGCGGCCAGGTACAAACTTCCAACGCTCAACGGCTTTTTTTGCAGCATCATCCAAGCGGCGATAGCCACTGCTATGCGCCAATTCAATCTCTAAAGGCAGGCCTGCTTCGCTTACTTTTACCCGCAGCAGCACTCGCCCCTTTTCTCCCAAGGCCATCGATTGAGATGGATAGGCAGGGCGTGGATTGGCTAAGTAAGCCGCGTTAAACAGAGGAGAAGTCACAGGCGCTTCATCACTAAGCTGCTTACTTGATTTGCTACCCGCAGCTACGGCGGCACTTTCAGCTGGGGCGGCAGGCGCAGGGGCCGCTGCTGCCACCGCAACTGCAGCGTCCATTTGTCCTGTTGCTTGCTGGATCGGCGCTTCGGCAGGGCTGATTTTTTTAATCACGGCTGGCGCAGCAGGCCGAGCCGGCATCGGCTTAGCAGCCGGTGTAAGCACCCGAGGCTTTGCAGCGGGTGATGGCGGCACGTCCTCCCCCATAGGGATTGGAGCAGGAGCGAGCAACATCACCACCTGCTCAGGCTTTTTTGGGCTACTCGACATTGTTGTCAGGCCATAAAGCAGAGCAGCGTGACCGAGTAGCGCCACCGCAACAGTGAGTGTTTTATTGATAATCATTCTCATATATTAATCGAGAACGATCCTTCATACAAGAATTACTTGCATGAATAAATAAAAACAGCACAAAAAAATTCACACTAAAACACGCCAAATTTGGCCAGTTACAACCGCTTTTAAGCACATCCACAGTCCTCATTCTTGCGCCTATATAGAATCCCTCACATTGACGGATAAACAATACTTTAAGTAAGCTTGTTTGAAAGCAATACAAAACGCCATCAACACCACCCAGAGCATTATCCAACCTATCAGCAGGCACCAACATGACCATCGCCACCATCCTAAACGGTGCGGCATTATCAGCCAGCCTGATTATGGCCATTGGCGCGCAAAACACATTTGTACTGCGCCAAGGTCTCACTCGACAGCATATTTTCTTAACTGCATTAATGTGCACGCTATGCGACTTATTTTTAATGTCGCTCGGCGTTGCAGGAATGGGGCACCTATTAGCCGCCATGCCCAATTTACAACGCTGGATGGCCATTTTTGGTACGGTTTTTGTACTTTGGTATGGCTTTAATGCCTTTAAAAATGCACTGCACCCCAGCACGCTGGCTGACGATCACCGTGAGCGCGCCTTTGGTACGCCAAGCAAGGTTATTTTGGCAGGGCTGGCATTTTCATTTCTCAACCCCCACTCCCTACTTGATACGGTGGTACTCGTTGGCTCGATTGGGGCGCAACAGCTCGCCAGTGAGCGGCCATTTTTTGTTATGGGCGCCGTCGGCTTTTCTGCGATTTGGTTTTTTTCATTAGCTTATGGCTCTAGCAAGCTAAGCCATTTGTTTAGCAGCCCCAAAGCTTGGCGTATTCTGGATATCGCCATTGGCTTTATGATGTTAGCAATCGCCTATTCACTGATAAAAATGACGGGTTTACTCTAAAATAGGCCATAAAAAAAGTGTGGCTGATTAAAAATTAATCAGCCACACTCAAGCCCTTCAAGATCAATACCTTACAGGACTTATCCACAAGTCACACACCGCACTATCCCCTTATCTTGTGAAGGATTCAGCAAAGCCACTCAAGCTTTATTGCCAGCCACAAAATAACGATTACGCCCCAAATGCTTGGCTTGATAAAGGGCTTGATCTGCCGCCTCCACAAGACAATAAAAATCAACTCCCTGCAATGGCAACATCACCGCAATACCCGCGCTCATAGTTACCACTTTTGCCGCATCAGAGGTCTGATGCGCAATTTGTAAATTACGAATTTGGTTTAACACCATCTCAACCACCTGAATTGCGCCGTCTTGATCGGTGTTTGGCAGCACCAGCACAAATTCCTCCCCCCCATAGCGCGCGACAAAATCACCTGGGCGATGCAATGCGGCAGTTAAAGCCGCACTGACTTGTTTTAAGCATTCATCGCCTGCCTGATGGCCAAAATGATCGTTATATCGTTTAAAGTAATCCACATCGAGCATCACCAAGGCAAGACGTGCCCCACTCCTAGCTGCCCTCGCCCATTCTTGAGCCAAGGTTTGATCAAATAAACGCCGATTAGCCAAGCCCGTTAAACCATCCATATGCGCCAATCTAGATAACTCTGCATTAGCAGATGATAATTGCTCATGACTTGCACTTAAACTCACCTGCAAAGCTTCCAGTTCTTCGATGGTATCTTGCATTTTTTGCTCATCAAGCTTGTGCTGAGTAAGGTCATGCAAGGTGGCGATATACACACGCTCACCATCCACCTCTACTACAGCCAGCGCCATATCCATCACCATTTCTAAGCCATCTTTATTCACGGCAACCACCTCACTCACCCGCCGCGTATCTACCCCCAAGCGTACAAATAATTCTTTGGCCACGCCGCGCTTACTATTAATTTCACCCAAAGTAGGAAACAAAGCGCTTAAAGAGCAGCCCTTTAGCTGATCAAAAGCAAACAACTTTAACGCAGCAGGATTTGCATCCCTAATGACACCATCAAAACCCATCATCAATACACAATCATGCAGACTATCTAAGATGGCGGAAGTGCGTGACTCACTTTGCTGTAGCTTTCTTTCTGCCAATTTTCGTATGCTAATATCATTAGCGATTCCCATATAGCCAGTGATTTCTCCACGCAAATCACGCACCACATTCATAGTTAGCTCAACTGGGAAGCAATGCCCATCACGATGCTGATAAATCCAATCCCTTTGGACATATCGCTTTGCTTGCTGAGCAAACGCATCAAAGTACTCGCTCGGCTCCTCCCCTATTTCCTTGCAAAAATCAGCCAGCAACTCAGCCGCTGCAGTGGATTGGTGAAAAAGCGCTGGTTTTTCTTTAGCAATTAATTCGTGGGATTGATAACCCAACATTTTTTCGGCAGCACGATTAAATAAACGGATAGTATTATTAAGATCAGTCACAATAATGGCCGAGCCTGCTGAATCTAGAATTGCTTTTTGCAAATCGCTATACGCCGCCATCGCCAAGTCTGATTTTTTGCGCTGACTTACATCGGTAATGGTTAAGACCACTCCATTAGAAACAGCAACTATTTGATAATTAAACCATGCCCCATAGAAAAAAGGATTCAGACTAAACTCTTCGCTCATTACCATTTTTTTAGTTAAAAAAACTTCACAACATATTGGGTATAAGTGAGCGGCATTGATATTTTTTAATGCTTCTAGCAACAAACAGTCTGGTGTTTTTTGTTTTTTAAAGCAAAAAAAGTCAAACCCGTTTGGATTTACATCGGTTATTTGAAAATCTTTCACATTCCAACTTTCATCTTTTATTACTTCTAAAACATAAATCGCATTCAAACTAGATTGAGTCGCAGCTTTAAATAACTCTTCACTACGAAGCAGGGCTAACTCAGTTTTAGAGGAGAGCGTAACATCATGTAAAACACTAACCGCCCCAACCTGTTCACCTGCATCATTAAACTGCGGGTTAAAAGACATATCAAACACCAATAAAGCCGCACGTTTCCCTTGCACATTAGTTGCAGATACAAAAGATTCACCATATAGCTCGCTACGCGTCGAAAAAGATTCACCCTGTAATGCTCTCCCCCAAAAAGTAATTAGATTAGATCGATCATCTGCAGAGCTAAATTCACATAATAAAAAGCAATCATTTTTTGCTAAAATAATTCCATACAAAGCAAAAAAAAGATCTGCATAGGCCTGATTAAAAAATGAAAAATTAAACTGTAAATCCAAAACTGCAATAGGATCTTTTGAGCTATTCAAGATACTTTCTAGATCTAAGCTTCTGTGTCTTTGCTCTTCTAAGAACACCCTTGCCTCAATGAGCGTCTGTTTAAACTCGGTGTAATCAAATAAAATCATCTGATAAGCCACATCCGTACAGCCTGCCACAGCGTGCATAAAGGAGGAAACCCAACGGATACGGCCACTCTGATCAAGCAGGCGAAATTCAACCACAGAAGGAAGCTCTTGCTGCAGATTAATCTGCGCAGCCAACACGCTCGCTTGATCCTCTGGATGGATGGCGGCTAACCAACCATCTCCTAAAGCGTCTGATTGAGAAAGCGCTGCCAAGGTGCAAAATTGTGGATTGGCGTAACAGCAGTTTGCTTTTTGATCCAGTAATAACACCGCCAAGGCCAGCGTGTTATAAGCCGTAGTGGGAAAAGCGGGGCGCGCCTGCCAGCGCAACAGAAAATACATCGCACAAAACAAGCCATACACAGGCCAAGAACGTATATGCAAAGCATAAAGGAGCAGTAGAGCGCATAAGCCCAACGCCTCCCGCCACCCTAAATATCGCAAAGCTTTAATGACCCACACCACAATCCCGCCCTGTTTCACAAAGCCTAGGCGCTCTGTTGACGTTTGATTCAGCTACGCTAAGCCAAGCAGATGCCCCATTAAATAGTGACTGTAAAGCCAGCCTGTTAGCTGTAGTTTGGTGCCACACCGCGTTAATGACCTTGTTCAGTCCCAAAACTACAGCCAACGCAGCCGTGAATGAAACGTCAACAGACCCTAGTGTCAGTATAGATAAATAAAAACAAATCGCTTCCCTTCACTTTTTCGCTTTTTTTTAAAGAAAACGTGTAAGACACCGCTCAATATTTGCGTAAAAAATGAGAAAAACGTGGGCTAATCATGGCAATTTTTATGAAAAATTTTGAAATAGACATTTGCAGAGATAAATCCATGAGCCTGCTAAGCCTTGGATTTTATAGGGGGGAAGCCAAAAACGAGCGCTAAGT
Source organism: Iodobacter sp. CM08 (assembly GCF_033446605.1). Classification (NCBI taxonomy): domain Bacteria; kingdom Pseudomonadati; phylum Pseudomonadota; class Betaproteobacteria; order Neisseriales; family Chitinibacteraceae; genus Iodobacter; species Iodobacter sp. CM08. The sequence continues at coordinate 73,158 of NZ_JAWQUO010000020.1, forward strand.
CCTCACAAAGGATACATAAATCATACAGAAAGCCATCACTGACAGGTTTCCTGCAGCTTCCTCGTTACGTTAGAATAGGCCTTTGTTTTAATTGACTGGATTACAGGCTCATGTTGACAGGTAGTCTGGTGGCGATTGTCACCCCCATGTTCGAGGATGGAAGCCTCGATTTCGCGAGTCTTAGAAAACTCGTCGACTGGCATATCGAGCAAGGTACCGACGGCATTGTTGCCGTAGGGACTACGGGAGAATCGCCAACGGTTGATGTAGACGAGCATATTGAAATTATACGGGTTGTGGTTGAGCAAGCTGCTGGCCGTGTCCCTGTGATTGCAGGCACAGGCGCTAACTCCACCCGCGAAGCGATTAACCTATCGCTACGCGCCAAGGCTGCAGGCGCAAATTATGGTCTATCGGTTGTGCCTTATTACAACCGCCCAACTCAAGAAGGCATGTTCCAGCACTTTAAAGCAATCACTGAAGCCAGTGAGCTGCCCACCATTCTTTATAACGTGCCAGGGCGTACCGTTGCCGATTTATCCAACGATACTGCGCTTCGCTTAGCTCAATTGCCGTTTGTCGTTGGGATTAAAGATGCCACGGGCAATTTAGAACGCGCTGCCGATTTAGTAAAACGTGCTCCAGCAGACTTTGCGCTTTACACTGGCGACGATGCCTCTGCCATGGCTTTTATGCTGATCGGTGGGCATGGCGTGATTACTGTTACAGGTAATATCGCCCCCAAACAAATGCATTTACTCTGTAAAAAAGCCATTGAAGGCGATGCAGCAGGTGCACGCGCACTGAATGATCCACTGCAAGATTTGCATAAGCACTTATTTATTGAAGCCAACCCTATTCCAGTGAAATGGGCGGTAGAGCAAATGGGCTTCATTCAAGCCGGTATTCGTTTGCCTCTCACTCCCCTTTCACACAGTGCGCAAGCCTTGGTATCTGATGCCATGACTGCCGCCGGACTAACCCACTGATAAGAAGCCAATGATGCATCAATTAAAAACATCCTCACGTCTTATTGGATTAGGCCTGTGCATTGCTTTGGCAGGTTGCAGCTCAGATCAACTGATGATGCAAAAGAAAGTGGATTACCGCAGTGGCAGTGACAATATTGGCAAAAACACCCTAGAGCTCCCGCCAGAACTCACCGCGCCAGCAAGCAATAGCCATTTTAATGTGCAAGCCAATACGGTTTTAGGCAGCACCACCGCCGCACCGAGCACGACCAACAGTGCAGCCCCAGCCGCCGTACTAGGGGACAGCAGCCGTGCCAAGATTGTGCAGGCGGGTAATCAACGTTGGTTAGTTGTAAAAGGTGACCCAGAAAAACTTTGGCCAGAAATCCATGAATTTTGGCTAGATAACGGCTTTTTGCTCACTTTAGATAACCCCGCCATTGGAATTATGGAAACAGATTGGCTAGAAAACCGTGCCAAGCTGCCTAAAGACTTGGTGACCCGTATGCTGTCTAAAATATCAGACCGCATCCTGTCTACCGGTGAACTAGACCGTTATCGCACCCGCGTCGAGCGTGGCAGTGAGCCTGGCACCACCGAGATCTACATCTCGCACCGCGGCATGCTCGAGGTTTATAGCAAGGACGGCAGCAGCGACGCCAAAATCACTAAAAATAGTGATGATGCTAAAACCATCTGGACCCAAAGAAAGCCTGAGCCAGAAATGGAAGTTGAAATGCTTTCCTTGCTGCTACAACGCTTTGGCCTAGACCAAGCCACCGCGCAAGCCGTAGTTGCAAAACCTTACCAAGCGCCCGCCAGTGCTAGCTTGATCGACAATGGCAAAGCACTGACCATCGCCGACAACTTTGATCGTGCTTGGCGTCGTGTTGGCTTGGCGCTAGATCGCTCTGGCTATGTGGTGTATGACCGTGATCGCAGCAAAGGCGTTTACATGATTCGCCGTGCGGATACGGATATCGGTGGCGAAGACAATAGCAGCTTCTTAAGCAAGCTGGCTTTCTGGAAAAAAGACGCTGCGCCAGAGCAAAAACAAGCGCATGAATATGAAGTGCACCTCACCGAAGGCCTAAACCAGACCAAGTTGACCGTGACTTCAAAAATCAAAGGCGACGACAATGGCAAGATCATTTCTGCACTGCTCAGCGAGTTAAAATAAGCGCCGCCAGCGCGCAAATAGCACGGCAACGATCATCCAGACTGGATGCGCTTTGATTGCTATTTGTGCGCTTGGCTGAACTAGTATTATTTAAAGCGGTATCTCGCTAAACCCATGCCCGCCGCTGCGGGCATTTTTCTTTTTACCTTAAGGCGCGACCTCCATGCTCAATTCAAGGCCATATCAAAGCAAGCCATCCACCAACGATAGCGAACCACAGCCTTGCCCAAAATGCGGCTCTAAACCCGAAGTTACTAAAGCGGGATCTAACCGCTGCTGGGTGCAATGCTCTAAGTTTGGCAAAAACGGTAATTGCAGCGCCATCTCTCAGCAAGGCACCACTAAAAAAGAAGCTATTGTGCTGTGGAACAAGCTGAAATAAGCCACTCCTCCCCGCGATGTTCGCTTTAGCCGTACAATCAGGGGATGAATACGATACCTCCATTCGCAAATTTAACCCCCGATTGCGTCATGAATGCAATCGATAGCCTTGGCCTGCCTTGCGACGGCAGGCTGCTTGCGCTTAATAGCTATGAAAACCGCGTGTATCAAGTGGGCCAAGATGATGGCCCGCCCTTGGTCGCTAAGTTTTACCGCCCTGAGCGCTGGAGTAGCGAGGCTATTTTAGAAGAGCACGCCTTTACACTGGATCTGGCTGGGCGAGAGCTGCCGGTGGTGCCGCCAATTATTCATCAGGGCCAAACTCTGCATCAATTTGCAGGCTTTCAATTTGCCATTTTCAATAAGCACGGCGGCCGTGCACCCGAGCTGGAATCGGCCTCCACCTTAGAATGGATGGGGCGTTTTATTGGCCGCATTCATGCCGTTGGCGCGCTAAAGCCCTTTGCCCATCGCCCTGCTCTGAATATCGACACCTTTGGTATTGGCCCAAGGGACTTCTTGCTTAGCCACGACTTTATCCCTGCCTCGCTCAAACCCGCATGGGAAAGCGCTATTGCCTTGGCATTAGAAGGTGTTCGCCGCAGCTTTGATCGCGCTGGCGATGTGGCGCAAATCCGTCTGCATGGTGATTGCCATATTGGCAATGTGCTCTGGACCGATGCTGGCCCGCATTTTGTAGACTTTGACGACAGCCGCAGCGCCCCTGCTATTCAGGATTTATGGATGCTGCTATCGGGCGATCGCAGCGAAATGACGCGACAACTGATTGATATCTTAATCGGCTACGAAGACTTTTGCGATTTTGACCCGCGTGAGCTGCATTTAATTGAAGCGCTGCGCACGCTACGACTGATTCATTACTCCGGCTGGTTAGCCCGCCGCTGGCACGATCCCGCCTTCCCCGCCGCCTTTCCTTGGTTTAATACCGAGCACTACTGGCAAGATCGCATCTTAGAATTGCGTGAACAGATTGCCCTAATGGATGAACCCACCTTAGTGGTTTAAGCCAGCAGATCCCATCAGCCTTTTAACAAAGGGGATGGGATCTAAATAACAAAGCACCAGTCCATGCACCTTACACCACCCGCCGCCCCTGCACCCATGTACCAACCACGGCTAAGTCTGGGCTAATCAGCGTTAAGCTGGCTTTTTTACCTATGGCGATACTGCCCAAATCGGCCAGCCCCAGTGATCTGGCGGGGTTACGGCTGGCCAGTGCCCATGCACGCTCTAGCGGCAAACCCAACCATTTTTGGGCGTGGCGCACGGCGTCGATCAGATGCAGGGTACTGCCTGCCAGCCCGCCCGCTTCAGTACGCACCACGCCATTTTGCATAGTCACCTGCATTTCACCCAGCTGATACGCGCCATCGCTCATGCCGGTGGCGCGCATGGCATCGGTAATCAGCAGTAGGCGCTCTTCTCCACAGCAAGAGAGCGCAATTTTAACTGCAGCAGGATGCACATGATGTCCATCGGCAATCATCTCTACATCGCAGCCATCGGTGGTAAGCCCTGCGCCAACTACACCAGGATCACGGTGATGTAGGCCACGCATGCCGTTATAGCAATGCACAATACCCTGCGCGCCCATCTGTAAAGCGTGCAAGGTTTGATCGTAGCTGGCGTCGCTATGGCCAATCAGTACTCGCACGCCTTTGCGGCGCAGCCATGCAATGGCCTCATCCGAACCTGCCAATTCTGGTGCCAGCGCAACCGTATGCAGGGAATCACCCGCAATATCCAGCCAAGATTGTAGCTCGCTCATATCCAAGGGCCGCATCCATTGCACCGGATGAGCACCACAGCACTTGGCGGTAAAATAGGGGCCTTCCAAATAGCTGCCTAGCAACTCTGCCCCAGGCAAACCCCGCTCGCGGCTGCGGCGAATTTCAGTTAAAGCGGCCGCAATGGCTGGCATCGGTGCGGTCACCGTAGTGGCCAAAAAGGCCCCCACACCAAAGCGGGCAAAATGCATAGAGATTTCATCCAGTGCATTGCTGCTGGCGTCCATGGTGTCAAACCCCGCAGCACCGTGCACATGGCTATCAATCAGCGCGGGCATCAGCCAGTTGTCACCCAGATCAAGATCAAAATCGCCCCCCACTAATAAGGCCGCGATCTTGCCATCGGCCGCGATCTCAAGCACGGCGTTTTCCAGCCAGCCGTGCTCGCTTAATATCCTTGCCGCCCGTAAACGCTGCGTTTTACAAGGCATTAGCCGCCCCCTCCCGCTTGCGGGCTAAGCGCTCGGCAAGGCTGGTTACACCGCTTTTACCTGCTGCCACCAGCCGCTGGCGAAACTGGGCCACATCGTGAATCTCATCACGCTCAAACAGCATTTCAGCAAACATTTGTAAATTAAGCCCCGCAACCACTTCGATATCGCTGTGCTCCTGAGCAATGGTGCTTGCGATACGAAACGGCGAGCCACCCAGCAGATCTGCTACAAACACCACCCCCTCACCTTGATCCACGCTGGTGATGGCTTGCCTTAATGTGGCCTCTAGCACTGCGGTGCTATTGCCTTCAGGAAAATCAACCGCGCATAAGGCCGCCTGCTCGCCAAACACCTGAATAATGGCTTCTTGCATGCCACTGGCGATACGGCCATGGCCCGTTAAAATTAAGGCAATCATTTTCTCTTCCTTTTAAAGCAGGCGTTAACCCATACGGGGCCAACGCCTAGATCAAACGTCGATTACAAAAAGCCAAGCAATTTACCGGCCAAACCAAACAATACCGTTACGCCAATCAGCTTCACGGGTGAATAGCCTTTTTTCATCAAGCCATACATCAATAAAGTAAACAGCAGTGGCAGCAGATTAGGCATCAGCTTATCCAGCACATCGGTCTGCAGCAGAATCTTGGCCTTACCCGCGTGAATCTCTAAAGGGGTAGCAAGCCGCACATAAGAGGCCACCAGCGCACCAATCACCGTCATCCCAACAATGGATGCGGCATGCGATATTTTTTTGGTACTGTTTTTTAAGGCGCTGATCGCCCCCAAGCCAGCGCGGTAGCCGTAATGCGCCAGCCCAAATCGCAAACCAAAGTGCAGCGCATTAAATAGCAATAAAAACACCACAGGGCCAAACAAGCTGCCTTCTAATGCCAGCGCCGCGCCAATCCCCGCACAGATAGGCAACCAAGTTAGCCAAAACATCGCATCACCAATCCCCCCCAAGGGGCCCATCAGCGCCACCTTTACCGCGCGAATAGTGGAGATTTTTTCCTTATTCTGCTCCATAGCCAGCACAAGGCCAGATAAAAAAGTCACGTCAAAGGGATGCACATTTAAAAACTCCATATGCATTTGTGCCGAGTTGCGCAAATCATCAGGGTTTTTATGGATTTTGCGTAAAGCGGGCAAAATCGTGAACAACCAGCCACCCGCCTGCATCCGCTCATAATTAAAAGAGGCCTGCAGGGCAAGGGAGCGCCACGCCATGCGATTGATATCTCGCTTACTTAAGGGCTCGGCTGGAGTAGCGTCGATATAATCATCGCGCTCTACTTGGCTACTGGCCAAGGCTTGCTGCATGCGTAGCTCGGCTTTGGCCGCGCTGGCGGCTTCGGTATCATTAAATCCCATCATCCACCTCCACACTGCGGGCAGCCTGAGGCTGTGCGCGATTAGTATTAAAGTAATCTGCCATTGCGATCGCCAAAGCGCCTAATGCCACGGCCAAAATTGGCATTTTTAGGTAAGTCACTGCCACAAAACCCATGATGAAATAAGCGATGTAATTGACTTTCAGCATGATTTTCATCAGCAGAGCAAAACCAATCGCAGGCATCATGCCGCCAGCCACACTTAGGCCATCAAGCACCCATTTAGGTGCTTTTTGCACCACGGCACCGGCTGCTTCTGCGCCAAAGTAAATCGGCAAAAAAGCCATCACAAAATAAAAGACAAACAGGGTGAGCATACCTAGGTAATTTACCCATTCAATGCCCCGCCAATTAGCCTCTTTTACCATCTTGTCGCACTTGTGCATCATTGGCGAAAAGGCGGTAAACAGCACGGTAATGCAGCCTTGCACCGCAATCGAAAACGGCACTGCTACGCCAATGGCTACCGTTGGCTCTGCCTTGGTTAAAATGGCAAAAGCCGTGCCAATAATGCCGCCGATCACCACATTAGGCGGCTGCGCCCCCGCTAGCGGCACCATGCCCATCCAAACCAACTCTAAAGTCCCACCTACCAGCAACCCCGTTTGCACATCACCCAAAATCATCCCCACTAAGGGGCCAATCACCACCGGCCGGTGCATATGCGTTAGGCCATCGAATAAATCGACCCCCGCCACCCCTGCCAACAGCGCAATCAATAAAGCTTCGAACAACATGATGTCACTCCCCTGATGGTTACAGCAGCTTAGAAACAAGTTCGCCTGATTCATCCGGTACGCGGCGAATCTCACAAATCACATGCCGCGCAGCGAGCTCGCGAAATGCTTCCACATCAGCAGCATCCACCGACACTGTTTTGTGAATCTGACGTTTTCCTTCAGCAAAATGCATATTGCCCACATTTACCGCGCTAACCGGCACCCCGCCTTTAATCAGAGTCAGTACGTCTTGCGGGGTTTTACACACCAGCAAAATCTTTTGGTGGCTCGCCGCGTTATGAATCACATCGATGGTTTTTTGCAGCGTGAAATAACGGGTTTGCACCCCTTCTGCCACCACCATATCCATTAAGTTTTGCTGGATCGGATCGGCCGCCGCAGCGTCATTTGCTACCAGTAGCAAATTAGCCCCAAGGCTACCCACCCAAGTCACCCCTACTTGACCGTGTACCAGGCGGTTATCAATACGGGTTAGTAAAATATTTGGCCCAGCCATGTTGTTCTCCTAATTTTTTTAGACCACATGGGAGTAGATTTTTACCCCCTGCACCACGCGATTCACTTCGCCTGTTGGGCAAGGATTATCTGGGGCCAGACCCAGCGCCAGCGCGCTTTCAAAGGCAAAGAGCTGGGCAAAGAGTAGATAAGGCAGGGCGTAATAAATATCATCTAGCCCAGCAATATCGATCTCCAACAGCGGCAGATTTGCGCTGCTTTTTGCCCCTAAAGCCAGCACCTGCTGGGCTATGCCATTGGTGATGAGCTCTGCGTGCAAATCATCGTCGTAGCGGCGGGTGTCTGATTTGGCTGGAGCCATAAACATCACCACACAGCTTTGGGCGTCGATCATAAATTTAGGGCCGTGACGCACGCCAAGCGTGGAATCAAACCGAGTAGCAATACGGCCAGCAGTGAGCTCCAGCATTTTGAGCGCGGCTTCTTCTGCCAGCCCTGCCATCTCGGCGCTACCCAGATAAATCACCCGCTTAAACCCTTGGCCCGCCAACGCTTTGGCCTGCACGGCCCAGCTATCTAGCTGCGCCTCACAAAAAGCCGCCACGCTTTCAATTTGCTCTTTCGCCCGGCTTAGCAATATCCCTGGCGAAAGCATCATGGCAGCAGCCACAAACATGCAGCTAAAGCTAGAAGTCATAGCAAAGCTCTGATCATTTGAGCCCTCAGGCATCAGCACACAATACGCATGCGGATTAGCCACGCTATAGCGCGCCAGCTCGCCCTCTGGATTACACGTCAGCACCAAATGGCGGCAATAAGGCAAGAGCTGATCGGCAAGCTTTACGGCGGCTACGCTTTCTGGGCTATTACCGGAGCGCGCAAAAGACACCATCAGCGTGGGCCGTGCGGGGTCTAAAAACGCCAGCGGTTTACTCACAATATCGGTGGTCGACACCGCCTCAACAGATAAACCAAAACTCGCGCGTAACCACGGCTCCAAAGCGCGGCCAGCAAAGGCAGAAGTGCCTGCCCCGCATAAGATAATCCGCAGGCTGGGGGTAGAAAGCACATCTAGCATCCAGCTTTTCCACTCCAGCTTGCTTTGGATCAGCCCATGAGTTAGCTCACGCCATAGCCTAGCTTGCTGGCTAATTTCACGGGCGGTATGTAAGGCGCCAAGATCTGCAAGGCTACTTGGCTCATAAGCAAGGTACTTCATGCTTTCACCTCCTGCGCCATACCGCAGGCTCGAGCATAGAGGCCGGTGACTTCCATAATTTTGTCCACCACCCATGCCTCGGGGCTTGCCGATAATAATCCTGCGCTGATTTTTTTAGCTTGCTCAGGCAAGTACTGGCTGATGAGGGTAGGCAGAGGCGGCTGGCGGCGCAGATTATCAAACAACTTAGCCACCGCAGCGCTTACTTCTGGGTGCGGCCAGTAATAGCGAATCCGGTCTGATAAGCTGTAATTGCGATCTAGATATTGCTGATGCCCCGCTTGCTCGTAATAAGCCAGCCAGTAATCTGGTTCCTCTTTCATGACTTGGCTTAGCGTGTCTTTTAGATGGGACGCCGCAAATTCGCCAATGGCCTCACGCTCGATCGCATCTAATGCAAACATGGCTTCGCGCAGTGCAAACGTTAAACCCGGGCCTACTTTTAGAATGGCAAAGTGATCTTGCACCAGCTTCTGTAAAGACGCCTCACTTTGATAATCTGTAGAGTGCGCTTCATAGACCATAGGCTGGGTAGTGATAAAATGGCTCAACGCAGCGGCCTTATCACGCTGATAACGCACCACTTTATGGTTATCAAATTCCACCCCTGGCTGCACCACCATGGCAATCACCCTAGACCAAGCCGCTGCACAGCCTGCATCGGCAAACACCTGCTGATGCACGGCCAAGGTTTGCGCCGCCGCCGCAGGCGAAGTCACCTCCACCCCATCTAATGATTCTTGCGCTCCGCCCGGCACGGGCACTTCGGTGCCAATCACATACACAGGCGCTTCCCCGCCCGCCATTTGCCATGCACCTTCAGCAACCTGACACAAAGCTGCGGCACGTTTTGCCACTGTGGCATCGCTTAACGGCACCGGATCACCAGCGCAAGACATCGAGCAATCTAAATGAATTTTGCGAAAGCCTGCCAGCACATAAGCACTGACCATTTCGGCGGCTTTTGCCATGGCCTGCGCGGCAGGCTCTTTCTGCCATGCATTAGGGCCTAAATGATCCCCGCCTAAAATAATGCGAGCCTTTGCAAAGCCCACTTTATCGGCAATTGCAAATACATAATCTTTAAAATTAGCCGGTTTCATTCCGGTATAGCCACCAAATTGATTCACCTGATTTGAGGTAGCTTCAATTAAGACATAACTATCGTCTTGCAAACCTTGGCGCAGTGCCGCTTCTAAAACCAGCGGGTGGGCCGAGCAAATAGAATAAATCCCATTTGACTGCCCTTGTTTATGCTGGTTAATTAATTTTGTTAAATAAGACATAAAGGCTTACTCCTTTAAAAAACTTTATTCCGCCACAATCACGGTTACACCCATCTTTATCAGTGCCTGCCGGTATTCATCGCTAATCCCACTGTCTGTAACCAAAATATCCACTCGTGGCATTTTGCAAATGACGCAAAAACTACGCTTGCCAAATTTACTAGAATCAGCCAATAAAATAATTTGATCACAAGCCGCCAACATGGCACGGTTTAATTGCGCATCCTGAGCGTTGGTGGTGCTTACGCCAGCGAGCAAATCAATACCATCTGCACCAATAAATAATTTATTAAAGTGATGTAATCTAACGGCCTGTTCAGCCTCTGGCCCACATAAAGAATAAGAATCTACCCGCAACGTGCCACCCGTCATCATGACGGTAAAGCGCGTATCAGCAACTAATTCGCTGGCCAGATTTAAAGCATTGGTCATTAAAGTAATTTTTTTATTGTTGGCAATATGGCGGGCCAATAAAGCTACGGTAGAGCCTGAATCCACGATAATGGAATCGCCATCGTCTACCAGCTCTGCCGCTCTCTGGGCAATTAATTGTTTTGATTCTGAACGAATATTTTCTTTTTCTCTGAATTCAAGCTCAAAAGAAAAATTTTGAGAAAGCGTTGCCCTACCATATGAGCGGCTAATACAACCACTTTTTTCTAATTCATCTAAATCATGCCGAATAGTAACGGCAGACACGCCCAATTCATTGGCCAGCACGCTAACATTGCAACTGGCATGCTGGCGCAATAAATCCACAATTTTTTCATGCCGCGTTTGCATGCGTTTTATGGGTAATTTTTTATCCGACATTGCAATCTCTATTGCTCATTTTCTGAGCCGCTAAAAGTAAAGTCAGGCAGAAAGTAAATACAATCTATTCCTTCACTACAAAGCGTGTCAACGAATTAATTTGCGACTTAAAAGGTGGATATTTTCTAGTTAGCATAAGGTAGATAGTGAATAAATCACGATAAATGTAGGATTAATACGTAAAAAATACAGCAAAAGAACAGGATAAACACAGAGTATTTATGAAAAAAACCAAGAACTATCAGCAGTACCTATATCAAAAAGAAGTAAAACTACATAAATTTTCAGCTAAGCTGCAAATATAAAAGCCAATTACAATGAAACCAAAACGAAAGCACTACACATTAAAAACTTTCGTTTCAATCCATAAAATCCGTGTATTTTTTACAAAAAAAAGCGCGACTTGCGCCGCGCTTTTTTCTTATTAAGATGTGCTAGTTAGTCCATGCCCCTACTTCACCGGAATCTTCACTTCACCCGCCGACACTGCCGTCACGCTGTTTTGTGGGCTGCCATCGATTAGGCGGTCAGAATAGGTGAGGTAGATGAGCGCGTTGCGCTTTACGTCCACCATCCGTACCACCTGCACTTGTTTAAAAAACAGCGATGCCGATTCAGAAAATACCTCTTCTTTTAACGGCAGTGGTTTTTTAAAGGTAAGTTTGCCAATCTGGCGGCAAGCAATAGAGAACTCGGCCTTATCCTCGGCAAGGCCTAACGAGCCTTTTATACCGCCGGTTTTAGCCCGCGACATATAACAAGTCACGCCTTCTACCTTTGGATCGTCAAAGGCATCGACCTGCACCCGGTGATTGCGGCCGATAAGTTTAAACGCGGTGGTCACCGAGCCTACTTCTTCTGCCAAGCTCACGTTACTGATCATTAAGCTGGCTAAAACCAGCCACCATTTATTCATTAAATGCCCCCATAGATTGCCAAGCCCCGATTGCTGCGCTTTGTTGCGCCGCTTCTAGTACTTGCATAATAAATACGCCTTCTTCCGGCGTAACTGGGTTTTTAGCCAAGCCCAGCACCGCATCGCGAACCGCAGCGTAATAATCTGTATATTGCCCCAGCGGCATGACAATTTCTTCACTACTCACCAGATCATTCACGCTGTGATGCAATAAACCAGGCAGTGGATCCAGCCCAAAGCCTACTGCGTCTGGCAATAAACCGGCTTTAAGCTGGCTCTCTTGCGTGTCTAAGCCATGCTTTTCAAAACTTGCCGAACTGCCGTGCAGCATATAACGCGGCGCACCGCCACTGACTAAACAGCTGGCCGATAATTTTACCCGCATGGTTGGATAGCGCAGCAGCACATGAAAATCGTCCACGGCTTGCGCACCGGCTCGGCGCTGTTGCAAATCGGCAAACACGGCTTGGGGCATGCCAAATAGCTGTAGAGTTTGATCGATCAGATGTGGGCCAAGATCAAACCACAGGCCGCTACCCAGCTCGGTATTTTCTCGCCAGCGATCACGCGTTTGCGGGCGATAGCGATCAAATTGGCTATCAAACTGGGCGATTTGCCCAAGGCGACCACTGGCAAGTAGCGCTTTTAAGCCTAAGAAATCGGCATCCCAGCGGCGATTATGAAAAATCGACAAAATCTTTCCTGAGTCTTTTGCCCGCAGCGCTAGTTCTGTCGCCTGAGCCACGGTCAAGGTAAAGGGCTTATCCACCACCACATGCTTGCCCGCTTCCAAAGCTTCACAAGCCAAGGGATAGTGGCTAGCATTCGGCGTGGCCAATACCACCAAATCAATCTGAGGATCATTAATCAGCGCCAGCGCATCGGGTAACACCCTTGCTGCGGAATAGCGATCTGCTACCAACTGCGGCTGGCTAGATGCCACCGCACACAAATCTAAGCCTGGCGTGGCTGTAATCAGCGGCGCATGAAAAGTCTGCCCCGCATAGCCAAAACCAACCAAACCTACTGCTAAATTCTGTTGCATGTTTTTCCCCTTATTTTATCCACACAGCGGCCTAATCCATATTACCTGTGGACCGGTGGAATTACCCCACCCTATTCAACCTATACAGCTCGTAAAACAGCAAGATTTAAGCACAAAAAATAGCTTACCTTATGACTACAAAATAAAAACACAATCTTTCACCATTAAAACAAAAAGCCACAGCCATCACTTCGTAGGCAAAATGGAGGGCGCTGCTTTATCTTGGGCGCAGCAAGCAGCCCTCCTCCTTATTTATGATGTTGCTTCGCTTGTAGACTCGCCTATTTATGTACTCTGCCCCCTCCTTTATGTATAAGGGCTGGCAATAGTTGTTATTTAGTTGATAGCGACGTCCAATCCCACAATCACCCACATGGAAACGGCATGATTCGCCTTCACTCGCAGATTACAGAGCTTGCAGCCACTGAATGGGATGCGCTGGCTGGCACGCAACCTTTTGTAAGCCACGCCTATCTAGCCGCACTAGAGCAAACGGCGGCCGTGGGTGGGCGTAGCGGCTGGGAGCCTTGCCATCTAGCCGTAAGAGATGAAGCACAGCAGCTCATTGGTGCAATGCCTTTATATCGAAAAACCCATTCCTATGGCGAATATGTGTTCGATTGGGCTTGGGCCGATGCATATCAGCGCCATGGCTTAGATTATTACCCCAAGCTGATCAGCGCGATTCCCTTTACGCCAATTACTGGCCCTAGGCTGCTGGCAAACGACGATGCCACGCGGCAAATTTTGCTTGCCGCCGCCGTGGCAATTGCGCAAGAAGCGGGCGATTCATCGTTTCATCTATTGTTTCCTGAGGCCAATGAAGCCACTCTGGCGCTGCAAAGTGGCCTTATCCCGCGCTGCGATGTGCAGTTTCATTGGCTACGTGGCGATTGGCGCGATTACGCCGATTTTAGCGACGCACTCACCCGCGATAAACGCAAAAAGCTGCGGCAAGAACGGCGCAAGGTGAGCGATGCGGGAGTAAAGATTATCCGTAAGCGCGGCAGCGAGATCAGTGAGGCAGACTGGCATTTTTTTTACCGCTGCTACAGCAACACCTATATGGAACATCGCTCAACACCTTATTTAAGTTTGGCTTTTTTCTTACAAATCGCCAGCAGCATGCCGCAAGCTTGCTTACTGGTATTAGCTTACCAAGCAGGCCAACCGATTGCAGCAGCGCTGAATATTGTTGGCCCAGATCGGCTATATGGGCGTTATTGGGGCGCGGCATGGGGGCCAGCGGGGTTTGTGGCCAATCTACATTTTGAGTTGTGCTTTTACCAAGGCATTGAATTTGCTTTGGAGGCAGGCTTAGATGCATTTGAAGGGGGTGCACAGGGCGCACATAAACTGGCCCGTGGCTTTGTACCGGTTAGCACTCAATCGGCGCACTGGCTGGCCCACGCTGGCTTTGCGGATGCCATTGATCAACACCTAGCCAAAGAGCGTCTTGCCGTAAACCAATGGCAAAGCGAGCTAGCACAGCACCAACCCTTTAAGCGTTAGCGCAAAAGCGTACCTGATTATGTCTCTTGCTCAATTGAGGCTTGAAATACCCCTCTTGGACAAGGTTTAGCCTGCATCACGGCTTTGAGTAATCGAGGAATCAGAGCGCACAGGTCTGCTCGACGATTGAAAC
>NZ_JAWQUO010000021.1:0-85862 GCF_033446605.1 Iodobacter sp. CM08
GTTTCAATCGTCGAGCAGACCTGTGCGCTCTGATTCCTCGATTACTCAAAGCCGTGATGCAGGCTAAACCTTGTCCAAGAGGGGTATTTCAAGCCTCAATTGAGCAAGAGACATAATCAGGTCAGCTTTTGCCACAGGACGTGGGGAAAGGCGGCTAGATCAGGCTGACCCGCATTAAAAGCCTGTGTGGGTTTGCTATCTTGGCAGCCCCCCGCATCCACAATGCTCTGCCCACGGCGAGAGAGTTGGGCTGGGCGTTGGCTTGGCTGTTTTGATGGCAAAGACAGCGGTGTAAAAGCCACAAAACTCCCCGCGCCAATTCGCCTTTGTAAATAGCCTTCCGCCTCTAGCTGGGCATAAGCCGCCTCAACACTGCTGCGCGATATCGCTAAATCTTTAGCTAAAACTCGGCTGGCAGGCAAGCGGCTACCTAGGGGTAAACGTCCAGCCAGCAAGGCTTTTCTGAGTGTTTGCGTGAGCTGGGCTTGAATACCGATGTTGGTGCTGGCACAAGCAGCAAATAGCGTGGGCCAGAGAGGGGCGGAAAGTGGTTTGCTCATAAGGCTTAAATTGGTAGGAGGCAGCAGGCCAATTTACGCTTAGATTATGTGTATTAGCAAGCAAGGGCCCACCATAAGTATTCCTGATTATGTCTCTTGCTCATTTTTTGTCGTTTGTCTGAGCATATCAATATTAATAGAGTGAACTCGTAGGGGCGCTGCTTGCTGCGCCCTTGCTGAACAGGGCGCAGCAAGCAGCGCCCCTACAGAATGTTGACCTACATGTCATATATGGCTTTTTTTGAGCAAGAGGGATAATCAGGTAAGTATTTATGAAACAGGAGTAGCAAAATGACAGCATCTAGCGTTAAAAGCAGTGGCCTTGCCAGCCCCGCAGAATCCGCCACCTACCTTGCGGAAAAACTCCGCTACCACACTGATGCCGCCGATTTAGCCAGTGATTTATACGCTGCTCACCCCGATATTATTGCGCTGGATACACGCCAAGCGGCGGCTTATCAGGCGGGGCATATTCCAGGCGCGATTTCTTTTCCTCATGCTGAAATGGACGAGGCCAGTGTGGCGCGGCTAGATCGCAGCAAGGTGTATGTTTGCTACTGCGATGGTATTGGCTGCAATGGCTCTACATGGGGAAGCTATAAGCTAGCAAAGCTGGGCTTTACCGTAAAAGAGCTGATCGGTGGCCTCGATTTTTGGCAACGAGATGGCTTGCCACTTGCGCTGGGTAAGGAGGCAGGCAAGCTAGCTGGGCCACAAATCGAATGTGATTGTTAGTAAAGGAATGAGCATGAATTACGAATTAAACGATTTTTATCAACCTATCGGTCTGCCATTGCTGGATTGGAAAATGCCTGTTTCTCCCCCTAAAACCGTGTTCAGTGGCTGGGGCTGCCGGGTGGAACCACTACAGTTTGAGAAGCATGGAGCAAGCCTGTGGCAAGCATTTAGCCAAGACGATGGCCGGATGTGGACGTATCTGACATCGGGCCCTTTTGATGATTTTCAGGCCTTTGATACGTGGCTACGGCGGGTGGCTGGGCAGGATGATCCGCAGTTTTACGCCATTCTTGACGCGGCCAGTGGGGCTGCCTTGGGGCTGGCGTCTTATTTGCGCATTGATCCTGCCGCCGGATCTATCGAAGTGGGCTGGCTGCATTTCTCACCGGCCTTGCAAGGCACACGGCTGGCCACGGCGGCGATGCTGCTGATGATGGAAAACGTGTTTGCGCTGGGCTATCGCCGTTATGAATGGAAATGCAATGCGCTCAATGCCCCCTCCCGCCGCGCCGCCCAGCGCTTGGGCTTTAGCTTTGAAGGCGTGTTTCGCCAAGCTGCGGTTAACAGGGGCCGTAATCGGGATACGGCTTGGTTTTCGGTGATTGATAGCGAATGGCCCGCATTACGGGATGTACTTTATTGCTGGCTGGCCGAGGATAATTTTGATGCTGGCGGCCAGCAGCGAAGGGCTTTGTCTAGCTTAACTAGGCCTTTGTTGAGTCGGCTGGATGAGGGGGAGTTATAAATACGTGACAAGCAGCGAGTCTATTGGTGTTACTTAAGTTTTCCTGATTATGTATTTTGCTCAAACCACCTAAAAGGCATAAGGTGAACAAACGTTCTTTTTTTGGAGTGGTCGTCATGGCAATCAACCCAATTCAGATGCAAAAGGGGTTGTCGCTGATTGATTTTTTGCCGCAGTACAGCACTCAAGCCCAATGTGAAGCGGCATTGTTCCAAGCGCGTTGGCCACAAGGGTTTCGCTGTCCCGTGTGCCAACATGCTTGCAAACATCAAACCACGCTGGCTGTGGGAATCATAATGCATCAAACAATGCGCTAACGTGAAAGCAGCCAACCTTTAAGCGGCGATATTCGGGTTGATGAAGCCTATCTCGGTGGTGAGTATCCAGGTGGCAAATCTGGGCGGGGCTCAGAGAACAAAACAGCCTTTGTCGCTGCCGTGAAAATGCGTAACGGCCAGCCTAACTGAGTGAGTTTTGATCCTGTTGATGGCTTCTCTTTCGCTGCCTTGATGCCTTGGGCAAGTAGCGTTACGAGCAGGGTCGTGCAGCAGCTCGGCTTTCAACGCCGCGTGGTGATTGCGCCGAAGGGGAAGGCGGGCACTGAAATTGATGCGTTTAAATGGCTCAATGTGTTGATTGGCAATCTGAAAGCCACTCTATCGGGAACGCATCATGCATTCAAATTTTCAAAATATGCGGCTCGTTATTTGGCTGAGGTGCAATACCGTTTCAATCGTCGAGCAGACCTGTGCGCTCTGACTCCTCGATTACTCAAAGCCGTTATGCAGGCTAAACCTTGTCCAAGAGGGGTATTTCAAGCCTCAATTGAGCAAGAGATATAATCAGGAAAAGGTAAGTCGATAATAAATTTGTGATTTATTCAGGTTTCGTCATTCCTGCTTTATTGAGAAGCCAGTCTCTATAATGATTTACCGATAAAAAAAATCGGGTATAGCGATTTAATCAGCACTTCCATAAGAAACCTTGGGCTGGCTATTTATCACATTTAAACGTATCAAGATATTTTTTAAAAAAACAAAAAACAAGAAATACATTAATTGCTATTGATAATAACGTGAGGAAAATAATTTCAACATCTTTTAATAATTGTTTGTTCGGGCTGCAAAAAAACATCTAAAATGCATTTCCATGTAAAAATAGGCATATATAATCCATACGGACATTAGTAAAATAAATAAACTAAATAATCCATTGAAGATTAATCTTTTTCGCCGTCTTTCTATAATTGTTAGTTTATTTGCCGGCTTTTTGTTTTTGTTTTTTTTCACGAAGACCCTGTATCGATGCTGGTTAGTGTTTTCATAACATCTTTATATTTTATAACCTGATTATCCCTCTCGTTCAATCCTTTCAACGAAACGGAAGTGGGTATGAAGTTTTTGCATAAAATCACATCAAATAATCGTGCTTCTCACTTTTTTTCACGCGTATCAAAATAATTATACCCCTCGTTGAGAAAGAGACATAATCAGGAGATCTTTTACATAAAGTAAAATGTTTTTAGCTCGAGGTTCAAGCCAAATATCTGCACCAGGTAAAATAAGCCAGGCCATTGGTTTGAAAGTTAGCAGCTCATGATTGAATGACGGCTTACCTTTGTGGCTAAACCGCCATTTAGGAGGCAATGATTATTGATTGCACACGATGGCTATTTTATTGCCCGTTGGATCTCTCATATAAGCCGCGTACCAATGTGGCCCATAGTGAGGGCGAAGGCCGGGTGCGCCGTCATCACTCCCGCCATTGGCCATTGCCGCAGCATAGAAGGCATCGACCTCTGCATGGGTGCTTGCGCTAAAGCCCACCATGGTTCCATTGCCCGCTGTGGCGGCTTGCTGGTTAAAAGGCTGAGCAATCCAGAGGGTGAAATTTTCGCCTTTTCCCTGCTCGGAATAAGCACGCCAGCCAGGAAAATCGAGGTGTGATTTCCAGTCAATCGTGGCCAGCACCGCATCGTAAAATACATTGGATTTTTCTGAATCGTTACTACCTAAAGTGATATAAGTACTCATCATGGCTCCTGAGTTTTTGGCGATAGAGTTTACTTAGGCATGGTAAATGACTTTAGGAAAACAATGTAGAACGATCGTTCTTTTGTGGTATTTTAACCGCAGCTAGGTACGGCACTGAAAGATAGATTGGGCTGGTTTATTATTTTAACCACAGCCAGCCGCCACCAATAACCACAAGCAGGATAATCAATTTCCACCATGATGGAAATCCATTGTCGCCAATCGTTTCAAACTCTAATAAGGCAGTCAAAGCATTGCCAATCATTGTTGCGATATGCTGGCCGATGAGTAAACCAATCAGCGCAAAAATGCAGGCACTTGCGCCAATCCACTTTGCAATAGAAACATGCACTTGGCCTGGACCTAAAGTTTGTGAGTACACACCTAATAACCAAGCCATAATAAAGCCAATGACCGCACCAAATATGGCGCCAATAAATGCTGAGGCGAGTCTTTCACTTAGGCTTATGTTTTTCATAATTTGAACTAAATCTAAGGTCTAATAATAGTAAGCGGCGCATGATTGAGCCCGCCTTAGGGTGCTAAGTTTTTGATGCCAAAAGGAATATGCACCGATGGGGCTACGGTTGCCGCGCCTGCGAGATGCCCCGATTGGTCGTCGAAAAATAGATGTGGCTTCATCACGGCCAGTACTTTCATTTTGTCGATGCCACCGAGGAAAAAAGCATCGTTGGGCATCACGCCCCAGCTTTTCAGGGTATTCAATGCACGCTCATGCGATGGGGCATTTCTGGCGGTGACCAGCGAAACTCTGAGCCTGTTTTTGTAAGAAGGATCAGCTTTACGCTTGGCCTCTTCACAGGATTGAATGCTGGCAACCCGCATGAAAAACGCTTTCAATGGGCCGGGGCCAAGTGGTTGATTGTTCTTTTTAACTTCATTGGCATGGAACATTTCTAGATTATTGGTGCTGTGCATGACGGATTCTGATTCGTCGTCAGCCAGTACGCCGTCAAAGTCGAATGCAATGCGTAGGCCAGAGTCATTTGGATCATCTACGATGGCAGAATCTAGCACTCTGCCCGCTGGCAAACCTGCGGCAATGGCCGCGCGTACGTCGTCGGCATTGGCAGATAAAAATAGCGAGATATTCAAAGCAGGGATGTATTCGTGCGGAGCCTTCCCTTGCATAAAGATGGCTCTGGTGATGCCTAGCCCATGGTGGGCGATAGATTTCATCACCCGCATGCCGGTGTCGGGGTCATTTCTGGAAAGCAGAATCACTTCAACCAGCGGGTCGTTGATGGGGTCTTCACCTAGATCATTTAGGCTGAGTAGGCGGCGGATAAACGAAAAGGCAATTCCCTTATCCAGCGGATCACTCAAGTGTTCTTCTTGGTACTTTCGATACTGCGCTTCGCCATCACGGCGAAATACCTCGTCAGATTCATGAAGATCAAACACGGCGCTGGATGCCACGCCGACAACCAAGCGGTTTTCTAAATTGTAAGGCATATTGTGATGGTCTCTAGGGAAGGCCGCAGTTTTTGCTTACCGTAATCTTATCATGCCTATAACGATTACATCAGCATCGCCAATATTCCAACCCCCACCCACCTCCTACAGTTTGTAGCGAGATATTGCTTGAGCCTGCTGTGCCGTATCCTTTAAAGTGGTTCTTTGCTGCTTTTCTGGCTACTTTCTTTGGTTTTTTTATGTCTACACCGAATACTTCGCGCGGGGTTTTGTTTACTGTGCTGGCCTTTATTATTTGGGGCCTGTTTCCGCTTTATTGGAAGGCTTTGCATGGGATTGATGCGCTGCAGATTATTTCGCATCGGATTGTTTGGTCTGGTGTGTTTGTGGCGGTGATTTTAATGCTGCAAAAGAATTGGAGCTGGTTGTTACCGAGTATTAAAAATCCTCGCGTTTTGGGCGTGTTTGCGCTGTCATCCTTACTGCTGTCGCTTAATTGGCTGTTGTATATCTGGGCGGTGAACGAAAACCGTGTGGTGGATGCCAGCCTAGGATATTTTATTAATCCGCTTATTAATGTGTTGTTGGGGCGCTTGTTTTTGGGCGAGCAGCTTAGCCGCTCGCAAAGCTTTGCTGTTGGGCTAGCCGCCTTAGGTGTGCTGTGGATTACCATTGCTGCAGGTACTTTGCCGTGGATTGCGCTCTGTTTGGGCTTGAGTTTTGGCGTGTATGGGCTGCTGCGTAAAAGAGCCAGTCTGCCTTCTTTGGAGGGGCTCGCCTTAGAGACGTTCTTAATGGCCCCATTTGCACTATCAGCCTTGCTTTGGTTTCAGTTTCAAGGGCAGGGTGCGCTGGGGAATATCAGTTGGAGCACTGATGCTTTATTGATGGGCGCAGGCGTGGTGACGGCTTTACCGCTGTTGATGTTTGCTTCTGGGGCTAGAACGCTGAAGCTGGCGACGGTGGGTGTCATCCAATATATCGGCCCTAGTTTGCAATTATTACTGGGGGTGTGGCTGTATCAAGAGCCGTTTGGCACGGATCGCATGATTGGTTTTGCTTTGATTTGGGCTGCGTTGATTATTTATTCTGCTGCGGGTTTGATGAGCTATTGGAAGGCTAGCCGCTTGGCTGATCAAGCGGTGTGATGTTGTATTATTCTTTGGGCGGGTGAAGCCTGCCAAATTTAGGTCTTAAATATGCATAAACGGTGGGTTGCACTCCATGTGCGCCAATTAAAGTTACATAGAGCCTTAAAGTGCAGAAAATAGCGCTAAACCTTGAACCACAGAGAAAGGCTTAAAGCTTTACTTCCTCTGTGAAACTCTGTGGGTCTCTCTGTTCTCTGTGGTTTAAGATTTAACCAACTGATTCATATTATTATTTTTAGCGTAAATGGGCTTGCACCCACCCTACGATGCTTGCCTATCTCCCCTTCATTACTAGCTTTCTTACTGGCGAAGGCAGACCAAGTTCTAGGGCTTCTGCTTGGCTGAACCAGCCAAGGTGGTCTTCGTGGGTGAGGGCGGTTTGGCCGATCACGCTACCAGGCAGTGGGGTGATGGTGAGGCGAAAATGAGTAAAAACATGCACAAAGTCTTCTGCGGCGCTGTCGAACTCAACATCCAGCCCAAAGCGTTGGCTACAGGCTTTGCTTGCCTCTAGCGTGGAGGTGGTTTCTGGCAGGCTCCATAAGCCGCCCCAGATGCCTGTGGGCGGGCGGCGCTCTAGCAAAAGCTTGCCATCCCTTGTAATCATCATCAGTACTGTTTGCCGCTCTGGCGAAACTTTTTTTGGTTTGGGCGTTGGCAGCTCGGCTTGACGGCCTTGCTGGCGGGCGATGCAATCATCAAACACGGGGCAGGTGATACAGGCTGGTTTTTTAGGCGTGCAGATGGTTGCGCCCATATCCATCAGGCTTTGCGTATAGCGCTCTATGCCTTGCTCTGGCAGCAGCGTTGCCGCCAGTTGCCACAATTCTCTTTCAACTATTTTAGTGCCCGGATAGCCGCTAATACCTGCCCAGCGGGCTAGCACGCGTTTTACATTGCCATCCAGAATAGCCGCGTGCGCGCCAAAGCTAAACGCGGCAATGGCGGCGGCGGTGGATGGGCCAACGCCAGGTAGCTCGGCTAGAAGCTCGGGCGTGCGCGGAAATGCTCCGCCAAAGCGCTCCATCACCATTTTCGCGGCTTTGTGTAGATTGCGTGCGCGGCTGTAGTAGCCCAGCCCGCTCCATCTGGCTAAAACATCATCACCACTGGCGCTGGCAAGGCTTGCCACGTCAGGAAAGCGCTCTAAAAACTGCTGGTAATAGGGAATAACCGTGATCACCTGCGTTTGCTGCAGCATGATTTCAGACAGCCATACCTTGTAAGGATCGCTGACTTGCCAAGGTAGATTGTGGCGGCCGTGTACGGCCTGCCAAGCGATTAAACGCTGGGAAAAATCGCTCATTAGTGGGTTTTCTTAGTGGGTTTGGCTAGTTTCTTTGTGGCGGCGGCTTTGGCGGCGATATCGGCTGCTTTTTTATCAGCAACAGCCTGTGCTGCAAGCTGTTTCTTTTGTTTGGCCGCGGCTTCTGCTGCGCTTTTTTGCTGTTCTGCAGCGGCTTTTTGTTTGATTAAAATTTGCTCTTTTAGGCTGGCGTAGTCGACATGGTATTCAGGGGCATTGAGTGCTCCGGATAATTGGATCGGCAGTTTTAAACCCGCTAAGCCTTTAAGCTCTGGCACTTTAGGGTTGGCGCTGGCGTACATATTGTAATCAATGGCGTTACTGTTAAGGTCTAAAGTGCCGCCACCATTTAGTTTTAGAATGCCTGCTGTAAGGTCTAGGTCGCTATTGCTGGCAATGCCGTGCTTTAACGTAAGGGTGGAGCGTAGCTCACTAAAACTGGTTTTTGCGTTTAAGTTAGCGGGTGGGCTGGGCTCGCCATTCATTAGGCTGATTTGGCGGCTGGTGGTGCGTAGTAAGGCTTCAAGATCAATGCCGCGTATGGCGCCTTGGTTGAGCAGTAAGCGCACATTGCCCCCTGCGGTGCGGCGTAAATCACTGAGCTGATTACCGACGGCTGAAACATCTAGATCAACGTGGCCACGGCCTTCAAAGCGGCTGGTATCAAATACATCGGCCAGCAGCGCGTTGATATTCATATTGGCAAGCTTTTGCTGCACACGGAAAGAAGCGTTTTTCTTATTGGCATCCACTTCTAAGCTGCCACTTAGCTGGCCTTCATAAAGCGTAGCTGCGAGTGGGTCTAGATTTAATTTACGGTTTTTGGCCGCAAATTGCAGTGAGATATCATTGATATGCAGTTTTTGTAACGCCAGCTCGCCAATTTTTAGCTTGCCGCTGGCATCTAAATTATTCAGCCACCAAAAATCAAAAGGCTTATCTGGGTTAACTGTTTTTGCCCCAGCGGCCACTACGGGCAAATAGGGTGATAAATCGAGTTTGTGTAAATCCACATCAACGGCGTAGTGGGGGTGAACAAAGTCGCTCACATCGACCGTGGCTTTAATGGGGGATTTATCTAGCTGGCCTTGGCTGGAGAGGCTAAGTGTTTCTGCCTGCAAATTAAGCGTGCCTACGCCTTTTAGATCTAGGCCAATTGCACCACGTGGTAGGTTACGGTTAGTGTAGCTACCGCTTAAGCTATAGGCGGGCAATCTAGCAATGCTGCCTTTCAGTAGCTCTAGCGGGCTGGCAAAAGATAGCGCTAGGTTTTGTTCTGGGCTATTGAGTTTGACTTCAAAGCGGGCTAAATCGGTGCGCAGCAGGCCTTGCTGCATACCAGATAAAGTGGGGATGGTGGCTTTAGCGCTAAGCTGGCCGCTTGGGCTTTGCATATCCACATTCAGCTTAAGGCGGTTTAGGCTAATCGCCTCTTTAGAGAATAAAATCTCTGGCACATCCAGCTCGCCCTTCCAGTGCTGGCCTGCACGTTGGCCAGAGGCGGTGAGCTTTAGCTCCCCGCCATTAAAGCGCAAAGGTTGCCAGCCGTAGATTAGATTACCTACGGTACTTACTTTTACATCTTGCAAGCGCAGCTCAGGCGAGCTGCCGCCTTTTTGCTCTAGCTCTAGCAGTAAATCAGCCACCAGTAAGCGATGATCGGCCTCGTGATAGCGCATGGCTGCCGTGGCACTTAAAGTGCCTTGCCATTGCACCGGTCTATCTCCATCGCCAATTAGCAGTATGCCATCCATATCCAAACGCCCTGCCTTGGGGTCGGATAGGTTTTTCATGGTGAGATTAAGGCGGGAGAGGCGAATACTTTCACCCAAAAACTCGTCAGAAAGCTTAAATGCCGCCTCGTTAAAATG
The DNA here is from genome assembly GCF_033446605.1 of Iodobacter sp. CM08. NCBI lineage: Bacteria > Pseudomonadati > Pseudomonadota > Betaproteobacteria > Neisseriales > Chitinibacteraceae > Iodobacter > Iodobacter sp. CM08. The sequence goes on from NZ_JAWQUO010000021.1 coordinate 9,842, forward strand.
CACGGTATCGAGCGAGAAACTCAGCTCTTTGGTTTGCGATTTAGGTGTGAGTAAGTCTTCAAAATTATACGTGCCGTCTTCGCGGCGAGTTACATTCAGCTCAGGCTTTTCAAAATCTAGCGCTTTAATTTTCCCTTTACCAAACAGTAATGGCCACAGGCTCAGCTCAACGCGCACACGATCCGCGTGAGCGAAAATATCTTTTTGGCTTGGCTCGGTAAGGGTGACATCATCTAGCAGTAGCGCCGGTTGTGGCAGCAAGACAAAACGCGCATCACCCCGTATGGTGAGTTGGCGTTGAGTGTCTTTTTCCAGCATGCTGGAAAGCTCACTTTTGATCAGATCAAAAGAAATAAAATAGGGTAGCGTGCCAAGCAGCGTCACAAGCATGACGAGCAAAAGCAGGCAAATTCGGAAAGGGCGAGAGTGTCGCCAATCTATGTGAGGACGGTGCATAGCGGGATTATCCCGAAGACTTGGATTAATTTCAAAGTTAAGATTGATCTTATTACATTAAAAAGCACGGCAGAAAGCAGATTAAGGCGGCATTTTTGCCCTAGATCTTGTCGCTTATTGGCTTTAAAGCGGCATTTATGACGTTAAATCAGTGGCTTTGCTTTGTGGTGATCTTGCCTATGTATTTAGGCTTTGAATTGATAATAATTTTCACACTAGGGAAAAATATATGGCTCAGACTACAGAAATTAAGGTTCGCGGTTATCATTTAGATTTATATGGCCATGTGAATAACGCTCGTTATTTAGAGTTTTTGGAAGAAGCGCGTTGGGCATTGGTGGATGAAAGCGGTGGTTTAGAATGGTTTACCAATGAGCGTTTAGCCTTAGTCATTAGCCGCGTTGATATCCGCTATAAACGCCCCGCCACAATGGGCGATGTGCTAAAAATTGAAACCCGCTTAACGCATCTTGGTGAGAAAGAAGGCATTATTAATCAGCGTATCTTGCGCTTAGATAACGATAAATTAGTGGCTGAAGCGGATGTTACTTTTGCGGTGATAAGCGCTAAAACCCCTGGCGCTTTGCCACTAGATGGCGAATTGGCGGAGCGTTTACAAGGGATGATGCATGTTTGAAAAATGCATAAGCCGGATTGCCTGTTTGGGACTGTTACTTGGATTGGCCGCTTGCGGTAGCTTGCCTACAGATTTAGAAAAGCCAACGGTAAGTTTGGCTGGAATCAGCGTGGCAGAAATAGGCCTGCTTGAGCAGCAATTTATTCTTAATTTACGGGTCAATAATCCTAATAATATTGATATTCCATTAAATGGGCTAAATATCAATTTGGAGGTGAATGATAAGCCGTTTGCGAATGGGGTTTCTAATGAGGCAACCACGTTGCCGCGCTTGGGATCGGCCGTGATAAAACTACGTGTGAGTACCTCTTTAACGACTTTTATCCAACAATTTAATGCTCTGCAAGCAAGTGGCAAGCCAATCGCCTATCGTATTAAAGGTAAACTGTTCCTACCTTTACGCCCAGATGGCGTAAGCTTTGAACGGCAAGGGGAAGTGACGTTACCCTAAACCCTGATTAAATTGGAAAGAGAGCGATGAGTGATCATGCTGCACCTGCTGCCTCACATGATGAGCACGCAACAAGTGGTGAGCCTAGCCCCTCCTTTATGCAAAAAAACCGTCTAAAACTGATGATTGGTGGCGGTTTTTTTGGATTTTTGCTGGTGCTGATTATTGGGATTGCGATTGGGATGACCAAGCGTAATTTTGAAAGAGCCCAATATATTGAGCAAATTGCCCGTCTGAAGGTTTCTTTTGAAGAAACCATCGAGACGCGTAAAGATCTTGAGGAAAGAATCACGGAGCTTAAAAAAGAAGTTAAAGAAAAGAAAATTGAAGTAGAAGAATTAGAAGTCAAAGTAGAAGACTTAGAGCGGCGTGGCGGAGCAAAAGCCACAGGCGCCGCAGAGCACGGCGCCGCCGCCGCACCTGCTGCCGCACATGGTGAATCTGCAGGCGAGGATATCAAACCCGCAGGTGGTGGCTATGTGAAGTTTGGTGGTGGTGATTGTGTTCTACCCGCAGGCGGTGGCAAGGGCAGTGCGGCGTGGAAGGAGTGCGTTAAGCAAAATCGCAGTGCGCCCGGCAAAGCTGCCGAAGCAACCGCCGAACCTGCTGCTAAGCCAAGCGGACATTAATCCAAATACAGCCCTTGTATGCTTTCTAGGCTAGGCGGGCTGGCGCCGTGGTGCATGCAGGCCGCTGCTCCGCTGGCGATGGCAAAGCGTAAATGCTCGCCTGCTTCGCGCTCTGGCCAAGTTATCATGCTATAGATTAGCCCGCCGATTGAGGCATCCCCTGCTCCTACTGTATCGGCCACACTCACCTCAATTGCCGCGCTGATTACGATGGTGTCGGGCGTGATTAAAGATGCTCCGTCTGCGCCACGGGTATACAGAATGCTGGCTTGTGGGTTCCAACTGATGAGCGTTTTTAATGCGTTATCGATGTCATTGCTACGAAATAAGCCTATTAAGTCTTCATCAGATACCTTGATCACATCGGCTAGCTGGCTCATGGCTTTGAATGTGGCGTCGTAGTCTTGATCCATCAAAACTCTAAAATTGGGGTCGTAGCTGATTTTAACGCCAAGCTGCTTAAGCTCCACCGCTAAGGCGAGTAAGCGTTTGCCTAGCGGCTGGCGGGCTAAGCTGATGCCACCAAAATGCGCCCAACTTACCGCGCTTTGCCAACCAGCCGGTAGGGCTTCTGGGGCAAAATATAAATCTGCTGAGTTGTCTCCAATAAAAAAATATTGTGGTGGGTGAGCGGCAGGCACAATCGCCAGCAAGGGGGATTTATCTAGCTGCTGTAAAAAGCGCAAATCTAAGCCCGCTTCGCTAGATGCTTGGTATAAATCTTGGCCAAAACAATCCTTACTGATAGCCCCAGCAAAAGCACTGGCTACGCCTAAGCTGGCGAGTACACGGCTGACATTCCAAGTAGAGCCGCCAACTTTACTTTGCCAATGGTTGCCTTCGGTTTTAATCATATCGGTGAGGGCTTCCCCAGCAGCAATAAAGCGGGGCAGGGGGGAGGAGTTGGGCTGATTCATGATGCTCTTTGTGAGTTTTAAATGGATGATGTTACGCAGTAAGGTCAAACAATATGCAGCCCACTAAAAACACAAAAAGTATGAACAGATGCAGCATGACTATTGATTTTTGATTGATTTAGATAAATATATTTAATATCAAATCGTTATGAAGTAACTCATCTACGCATCATGATAAAAGCAGCGGGAGATTACTGCTGTTTGATCCGTTTTTTTGTGTATTTAGTGTTTTTCGTGGACAAATAGTCTTGGTGTGTAATATCAGTTAAATAGCTTAAGTCGTGGCCTTACAGGGCATCGTCTAGTTTTAAAAATAGATCTCGGTCGGGGGCGAAGTTGGCGTAGAGCGGCAGCAAAGCTCCGCCTAGTGCTCTGGCGTCCGAGCCTATCGTGCCCGCGAATACTTGCGGTGCAACAATACCTTCCCAGTTGAAATCTTGCATAGCCGCTTCAACGGCAGCGATCAGTGCTTCTTTTACTGCGCTACAAAAGCAGCCGTCAACAATCACGCCTTCTAAATCGAGCAGGCAAGTGCTATTGAGCATGGCAAAGGCAATAGGTGGGGCTGTTTCTGCAATCCATGCTTCGGTATGTGGCCAGTATTCTGGGCTAACGGCCCGCTCATCGCTAGTGGCGCGGCCATCTAAGCCTGCGGCAATAAACCGGCTTTCTAGTTTAAATAACGATGCCACATTCAATAACTGCGGGCTGTGTTTTCCGCTACCGTTTAGCCCCAGTGGCAAAGAGCCTAATGCACCGGCATTACCATGCTTACCCAGATGTAAATGGCTATCTAGCACTAGGCCGCCGCCAATAAAGGTATCTACAAAAACGTAAACAAAGTTACGCATATCGCGGCCACGCCCTGCTACTAATTCGGCCACACAGGCGGCGGTGGTGTCTTTAAGCGTTTGCACCGGTAAGCCGGTTAGCGTGGCAATTTCTTCTTTGAGTTGAAAGCGCTCCCAGCGTGCCACCACCTCGGCATCAAGGCCGAGTAGTTGTTGCCAGCCGCCCATATGTAGTGGTGCAGCAATGCCTATGCCCTGTATGCGCTCCCATAGCTTTGCGCCTAGCGTGTGTTTGATTTTGGTTAGGCACTCGCTGATATGGCCCAAGATTTGGCTAGGATCGGCAAAGTCATAGCTTAAGTTCCAGCGCTCGCGCACCGCGCCGCTAAAATCCACCAGCAAAATATCTAAGCTGCGTCGCCCCACTTTTACCCCAATTGCAAACGCCCCATTGGGGTTGAGCGCAAGCGGCACCGATGGCTGGCCCACTTTACCGCGCTGCGGGGTTTCTTTGATTAGCAGCTCGTCATCGATTAAACGCTTGGTGATCAGAGAAATAGCTTGCGCCGTTAAGTGGGTTAATCTGGCGATTTCTGCCCCAGAGATCTGGCCATTCAAGCGAATGGCTTGCAATACAACGCGCTCGTTGTACTGGCGCATTCCCCCTTGTGAAGAGCCTCTGGGTTTGAGTTTGTTTGTAGAGGCGCTGCTGTTATCCGGCGAGAGGCTCACCAATCACTCCTTTTTTTAAGATGAAGTTGCTGTAAGGCTGTAATTCGGCAGTTAACACAATGGCGTAAGCTTGCTTGACGCGCTCATAGAAAGCAAATCGCTCTAGTGCCTCGTATTGCCCAGCTAGTGCATGGCCTGCATCGTTTAGCTCGCTGATGACTTGCTTTTGTAATGCGCTGCACCAGCCTGTGGCTTGGTGGCTCACTTGCATATAGGCAATGGGCTGGCTTACGTCTTGATCTAAGGGCAATAGGCTGATAATTGCGTTTACTGCACGGGCAACGCCCACGCCAGCAAGATAAATCAAGGGCTTGCCCGCAGCCAACGAGGCGGCGGTAAAGTTGGCATCGGCGATGACAATTTCATTGCCATGCCCCATCTCGGCTAACACCTTAAGTAATTCAGGCGTGAGTAGTGGGTCTATTCCTTTTAGCATGCTGTTTCTCCTGTGCTGCTATTGGGCTAACCACTCTGCGGGAATATCCTCGGGCTTCATAGCACCAGTCATCACCGCTACGGCGTCACTCATGGTGATGGCCTTAGGGTTGAGCACGGCGGCTCTGCGCCCTAAGCGGGCAACGTGGATGCGATCAGCTATCTCAAACACATGCGGCATATTGTGGCTGATCAGTACGACGGGTAAGCCTCGGTTACGTACATTGCGGATCAGCTCTAGCACCATATTGCCTTCTTTAACCCCAAGGGCTGCGGTAGGCTCATCCATGATAACCACATGGCGGGCAAAGGCGGCAGCGCGTGCCACCGCCACCCCTTGACGCTGGCCGCCTGATAATGTTTCAACCGCCTGAGTCATGGAGCGGATGCCAATTTTTAGCTCCTGCATATAGGCGATGCTGTCATTTAACATGCGCTTTTTATCTAAAAACCCAAGGCTGCCCAACAAACCAGCACGGCGGATTTCTCTGCCCATAAATAAGTTTTCTGCAATGGTCATGGCAGGGGCTACGGCGAGGTCTTGGTAAACGGTTTCGATGCCTGCACGGCGGGCTTCGATTGGGCTTTTAAAGCAAACGCTTTGCCCATCTAGCAGAATATCGCCGCTATCGGGGGTAATTGCGCCGGATAAAGCCTTAATTAAGGAGGATTTACCCGCGCCATTATCCCCAATCACAGCCAAAATTTCCCCTGCACGCAGCTCGAAATCAGCACCATCTAAGGCGGTGACTTGGCCATAGCGTTTTACTAAGCCTTTGGCCTGAATCACCAAAGGGCGGGTATTTTGTTCTGGATGCGGGCTCATTAGCGTTCCCCTTTTCTGGATAGTTGATCGGTAGCAACGGCAAGAATCACCAAAATACCGGTAATCAGAATTTGATAAACCGATGAAACCCCCATCAAGGTAAGGCCATTACGAAACACACCCACAATCATTGCGCCAATTAAGGAACCAAGCACCACACCACGGCCACCAAATAAGCTAGTGCCACCCAGTACCACGGCGGTAATGGCATCTAGGTTTTCAGTCTGCCCCGCATTCGGGTCGCCCACACCGGTACGCGCCACTGATAATAGCGATGCCACGCCGTAGCAAAGCCCCGCCAGCACATACACCATTAGAATGACTCTGTGGGTGGGGATGCCAGTGAGGCGAGTGGCTTCAGGATTGTTGCCAACGGCATAAATGTGCCGACCTGCCGCAGTTTCACGCAGCCAGATCCAGCTTAATGCATAGCAAATCAGCATCAGTACCGTACCGTAGGCCACTTGGGTTTGGCCCAAATTAAAAGTGTTACCAAGAAAAGTCATGCTGGCGGGGAGATCGGTAATGGTTTGCGAGCCGGAATAAAGCTGGGTAATTGCAAACGCAATATTCATCGTGCCTAGCGTCACAATAAACGGCGGCAGTTTAATCCGCGTTACCAGTAAGCCATTAATGAGGCCAAAGCCAGCAGTTACTGCTAAGCCAAGACCAATGGCTAAGCTTGGGTGCAGGCCAAAATCATGCGCTACTTTGGTCATAACTACGCCGCCCAGCGCCATGACCATACCGCAAGATAGATCGATCCCTGCGGTAAGAATAATTAAGGTTTGTCCGATAGCAATCAGCCCAACCACCATAATCTGCTGCAAAATTAAGGAAAAATTTGCCCCAGTTAAAAACTGCTCGCTTTGGAAAGAGAAAAAAATACAGGCGATTAAGAGCGCAAAAAAGGGCCCTAGGGTGCCGATTGAAGGGATGTGTTCTTTCCAACTCGGCATACAACGCTCCTTGCTGTTTTTGTTGATTGGATAGGCCAGAGCCAAGCGTTAAAGAGAAGATCGATAACGCTTAGGCTGATTAAGGGAAAATTATTTATTGCCCCAGCACAGATCCATACCGGTTTTGCTGTCTTTGCTTTCAATGCCAGCCACGGGCTTGGCGGTAATCAGCATTACGCCTGTATCGGTATAGCCGGAAGGTTTTTTGCCGGTCTTGGCGTATTCAATGCCTGCAGCTACGCCCATTGCCGCCATTTTTAAAGGGTATTGCTGCGAGGTGGCCGCGATTTTCCCATTCTTTAAGTCTTTAATTCCTTGGCAGCCGCCATCCACAGAAACAATCAGCACGCTTTTCTCCTTACCGGCTTTTTTTAGTGCATTAAAAGCACCCGCTGCCGCTGGCTCGTTGATGGTGTAAACCAAATTGATATCAGGATTTTTTTGTAGGCAGTTTTCCATCGCCGTTTGGCCTTTGGCTTGATCGCCAAAACTATCGGCCATACAGACCACATTGCTTGGTTTAGCTAATTCATTGTTTTTTGCATCAAAAGATTGCAAGCCAAATCCTTGCAAAAAACCATTATGGCGCTGCGCACCTACGGGGTGGCCAGGAAAGAGATCTAAGGTGGCAATTTTGGCTGGCTTGCCTGCAAAAGTAGCTTTGGCGTATTCGCCGATTAAGATGCCCGCCTTAAAGTTATCGGTGGCAAATAAGGCATCCGTTGCGTCAGTTGGTTCTGTTGGGCTATCTAAGGCGATTATCAAAATGCCTTTTTCACGGGCTTTTTTAATGGTTGGCACAATGGCTTTGGAATCATTTGGAGCAATCAAAATCGTTTTTGCCCCTGCCGCAATCATGTTCTCAATGGCGGTGACTTGGCCTGCGTTATCGCCATCGGCTTTACCTGCTGCCGAAAGCAGTTTTGCGCCTTTGGCTTTAGCCTCGGCGGCTGCACCTTCTTTCATTTTTACAAAAAATGGATTGGTTTCAGTTTTGGTAACCAAGCCAATCACAGGTTCGCTAGCAAACACGGGTAGGGCCAAAGTCAGTGAGGCAAGGGCGATCGAGATACGGGTCTGCAACATGTCTTTTCTCCAAGGGGTTTAGCCTAAAGGCATCAAAGCACTGATGTGTTATAAATCAATCCATTTGATTTAATCCATGCTATGCGTAATTATTTAATAAATCAATAGGGTTTATTTATATGAAAACCCTTATTAAACAATCGTTTGTATGGGTTTTTACTTGCGAAATTGATCTAGATGTTAAGGCGGGCTGCGGCTTTGCATGGGATAAGCTGCTTTTGTGGTGGGAGTTATTGCTTGGGCTGAATAAGGTGGTTTGCAGATGAACGGTAGCTGCTGATGAAGTGGTGCTGTTTGTAAACGGGCTTAAAGAAAAATGTTGTTTAAGTATTTTCTTATATTGAAATAAGAGTAATAAACAGCGGCGGTCTATAATGCTTGATCTGTAATAGGTAGATTGCTAAGAGTTTAAGTATGAAATATTTTTTATTGGCTTTGTTGCTCAGTTCCCCTAGCTTTGCGGCTAAGGTTTATCAATGGCGTGATGCAGATGGCCATGTTTATTATTCTGATCAGCCTGCTGTAGGGCAAAATGTGCGGGAAAGGCCGATTCGCGTGCCAAGTAATAACGCGAGTCAAGTGCAAGCCGCCATGGTTTTGTTTGTAACGCCAGAATGTGGCCAGCCATGTGCGGACGCGGTGGCCTTGCTAGATAGCCGCAATATCAGCTATGAGTTAAAAAATCCAAATCGATCTGAGCAGCAAATGATTGAATTTATCAATCTAGTAGGCAGCCTTTCAGTGCGCACGCCGGTGTTATTGATGGGGAAGCAGGTGCTTAGCCCTTGGGATAAATTGATTTGGAGTGCGAGCTTAAATAAGGCGGGTTTTCCGGTGGTAGAAAAGAAAAATATGCCTGCGATTAAATAGCAGGCTTGATGATGGATTTTAAACAGTCTGTTACACATCGCTACTAACGTTATATCGAACTCTAAAGCGAGAGAGTAGATACTGAATTTACCCGCTCAACACCGAGCGAAATTCAGGAATCCAGATCATGAACAAACTGCTGACAACTCTTGCCGCTACTGTATTTGTTGCAACTACTGCTTTCGGTATGGCGGCAGAAGTAGCATCAACACCCGTTAAAGTACAAACTCATTCTGTTAAAACAACGGCTACCAAGCATGCAGATAAGAAAGCTTCTGCTGCATCTTCGGTACATAAAATACATGCTAAAAAGCACACTTCAGCGGCATCTGCGGCCTCTACAGTACAAAAAGCACAGGCTAAAAAACACGCCTCAGCCGCTTCGTCTGCATCTGCAGTGTATAAGGCTTCAATGAAAAAGCCAGCATCTGCTGCTTCTACAGTACAAAAAGCACAAGCTAAAAAACATGCCTCAGCCGCTTCGTCTGCATCTGCAGTGCATAAGGCTCCCGCTAAAAAGCATGCATCTGCTGCCTCTGCCGCGTAAAATGCCAGAGTAATAATGTAAAGCCGATGTCTTTGGCTATTTACACCCCATTCGAGATAATCGCATGGGGTGTTTTATTTGCTTTAGCCGCTAAGGAAAACGGCTTAAAACCATTGCGTGCTGCAGTAGAGGAGTGTGCATATTTAAAATAAAATACCACTGGATTAATTTAAATAAAATATTGGGCTACTATTTTAAGACCCAAAGTCCTTGCTTATTTCACATTAAAGAATTAAATGATGTCCGAAGAAAAAAAAGATCCTTGGCTTAATTATTTAGCACTTAGCACGGTTACTCTGGCTGTATGCGCTACATTATCTACTTTTAAAGGTGGTGGTTACTCAACCCGCAGCATTATTAGCCAAACTCAAGCCTCAGATCAATGGGCTTTTTTTCAGGCAAAGAGTGTTAAAGCTAATTTGTATCAATTACAAAAAGAAAAATTGGCTTTAGATTTATGGGCCTTACCTGCCAATTCATCACCGGAGCTTAAACAGCATTTTGAGCAAGCTTTGCAAGATTACGGTAGTAAAGTGGCGAAGTATGAGCAAGAAAAAACACAAATACAGCAAAAAGCCAGACAGCTAGAAAATGAGCGAGATCAAGCCCAGCGCCATTCCAAACCTTTTGGCTTAGCAGTGATTTTTTTGCAAATTGCTATTTTGCTTAGCTCGATTGCTGGGTTATTTAAACGTAAACCAGTTTGGTATGCAGCATGGCCAATGGGGCTTATCGGTGCGGTTTATTTTGCAGATGGATTTTTTCTATTTATGTAATTAAGCGCTGCTTGCTGCGCTTAATTGAACAGGGTGTGGCAAGTAGTACCCCATTCATTTAATGGGGTACTTGGTAAGAGTATTTATGGCACAAAATGAAGGTGTAAATTCGCTTACTTAACCGCTGACAGACTATTCATGATCGCCTTGCTTAGCGGCATTTAAAAGTTTTTTAAGTTCTGTTGGCGTAGTCTGGGTTGTTTTGTTCCCTTCTATTTTGTCTACAACGGTGCCTGCGCCACAAGAGGCTAAAGATGCCAGCATAAATACCAGCAGGCTGCGCGTTACTCCCTGAGGCAGGCCTTGCTCATCTAAATAGCGCCGCAGATACCAAACAGCAATAAAAAATACTATGCTGGATATTAATATATTCCATATAGAGGGGAGTGTAAGCATGGCGATTTTCTTGTTTAAACAGTGCATCAATGTTTAATAAACATTTAATTGGCAAATATTACGCTTAATTGGGGGGCTAGATAAAATTGCTTGCTGCGACTCTTTATTAGCAATTTCTTATTTTCGTGTATATGCAGCATAAATTACATAGGTATGAGTGCTGCTACACCATGTCAAAATGCCAAGCGCTGAGGCTGTATACTTCGAAGTGAATTGCTCCATGTAAAGTGCAGGGCTTGGTTATTTTTTCCAATAAAGTAGCGATTAGTTTGTGCATATGTTTTTTATGAACTTGTTTTCCCCATTTTTACACTCTTTAAAGTGCCATGCCGCAGCTAATTCATGTAAAAATATACAGATAAGATGATTCTGTATTGCTTGCAGAGAAATATAAACCTTAATAAATGGAATACACGCCGTGATGAAAATTGTGACCTGGAATGTAAATAGTTTGAAAGTACGTTTGCCACAGGTGTTGGAGTGGTTGGCGGCTAATCCGGAGGTCACGGCGCTTTGCTTGCAAGAAACTAAAATGGAAGACGTGGTGTTTCCGCGGGCGGAAATTGAAGCGGCAGGGTTTCATGTGGTATTTGCAGGGCAAAAAACCTATAACGGTGTGGCGATTATTGCTCGTGAAGCTTTAAGTGATGTGGTTATTAATATCCCCAACTTTATTGATCATCAGGTGAGATTAATTGCGGCCACGATGCAGGGGGTGCGTTTGGTTTGTGCTTATATTCCAAATGGGCAGTCATTAGATTCAGATAAATACCCATATAAATTATCTTGGCTGGCGGCTTTAACTGCTTGGTTAAAAACAGAATTGGCGGTGCATCCTAAGCTGGCGCTGTTGGGGGATTATAATATCGCACCGCATGATATTGATGTGCATGATCCTAAAAAATGGGAAGGGCAGGTTTTGGTCTCAGAGCCTGAGCGAGCGGCATTTCAGGCCTTATTAGATTTGGGATTAACAGATTCTTATCGCCTATTTGATCAGCCAGAAAAATCATTTTCTTGGTGGGATTATCGTGGCTTTGGGTTTAGAAAAAATGCCGGCATGCGCATTGATCATATTTTATTGACTAAAGAATTAGTCCCTTTATGCAGCGCGTGCGTGATTGATAAAGAACCAAGGAAAAATGAACGCCCATCAGACCATACGCCAGTGATTGCTAGCTTGTCGATTTAAGCGTTCTAAGGTTCTAGGGACTAAGCCACTGCGATAGCCGTTGGATTAGGTCATATTAAGTATGTTTTTTGTTATATCTGGCAGCTTGCTAGTATCAAATTTAAAGAGTGCCATATGGATAAAGCCAAATTATTATCAGGCAGTAGCCTGTTTTGTGATTTAAGTAATGCAGAATTAGCGGATCTTGCGAGCCAAACTGAATGGCGTAGCTTGCGGGCCAAGCAATTGGTTGTGGTTCAGGGCTCTTTAGGCGATGAAATGTACGCCATTTTGCATGGGCGTTTAAAAGTAGTTAGAAGCAGCGCGGAAGGTAAAGAAGCCACAATTTGCATCTTGGAAGCAGGGGAAATGTTTGGCGAGATTGCGATGTTGGATGGGGGCCCCCGTACGGCTAGTGTTGAAACTCTGGAGGCTTGTGAGTTGCTGGTGTTGCGGCGAGAAAATGTGATGCAATATTTAGATCGCCACCCCAAGGTGATGCGACAAATGCTGGCGGTTTTATGCCTGCGTTTACGTTATGTCGATGATTTATTGCAAGATACGCTGTTTTTAAATTTGCCTCAGCGTCTAGGAAAAATGCTTAGGCAGCTAGCTAACCAGCATGGAATTAAAGATGCGGATGGCGTTACTATTGATTTAAAACTCACCCAACAAGAATTAGCCAATATGGTTGGCTCTAGCCGTGAAAGCGTGAATAAACAGCTCAGTGTTTGGGGAGAGCGCAGCTGGATTCAGATGGAGCTTGGATTTATTCGCTTATTGCAAGCGGATAAATTGCCAGGATAGTTATTTTTCTGCCAGCTTGGTGTCTCCACCTGCATAAGCGTAATAGTTTTTCCATGCGCCATAAACAAGATTAGGGTATTCGGCACGGCCTAAGCTGCCGTTGTAACGGCCGAGTGCCCTAAAGTAATCACCGTTTTCTATATTTAAATAGTGGCGCAAAATCGTACAGCCATAGCGCAAATTAGTATTCATATCGAATAAATTGTGCCCGCTGCTGCCAATCGATCTTTGCCAAAATGGCATAACCTGCATTAACCCACGCGCTCCAACCACAGAGAAAGCATAGCGATTAAAGCCACTTTCTACATGAATAAGGCCCAAAACTAATTGCGGATCTAAGCCTGCGCGGCTGGCTTCGTAATGAATGGCGGTGAGTAGGGTGCGGCGGATAAATTCATCAGGGATTCGTTTTGCTAAACGGGCCGACATCGCCGCAAGCCAAGCTTCGCCATCATTGGGATTGGCAAAAACCAATCTGGCGGATTGCCCATCATTGATCGATCTTTGCATTGAGGTTTGTACTGCAGAAGAAAGTTGCTCTTCTTTTTGGGCACCAGCATGGGCAAGGCCACAACAAACCAAGCTAATTAATAGAAAGTAATGCTTAAACATAGGCTTTATTTATATTGAGATTAGCTTGGAATGTAGCTTCTATGTGGGTATTGGTCAACCAGCCGCAATCAATCTAACGGCTAATGGCTGGCCAGCTGCGGCTAAGGCCAGTAGGCGATCAATATTTGGATGCTTATTTGGAAACGCAATTGCATCTGCGCTGTGCTCTGCATAAAGCCGAACACCCTTGGCTGCCGCCACTGCATTGATGGCACCAAACTCTTGGTATAAGGCATGATAAACCCGAACGCTGCCTGCTTGGCCTGGCTTGTTTTCAATACGCGCCACTATATGTTCGCCATCAAGCAGCTCTAGTGCTGATAAATGCTCAATAGTAGGTAAGCTGGCTAATACATCGGTAAAAAGCATAGTAAATCCTTGGTGTTGGCTAGTAATTTGGTGGCCTGATGCTCAGCCCAACAGGCTGCTAGGGAAGGTGATGTGCTCGCTTATAATTCATCAAAAGACGCGTCATTGGGGCCCAGCTTTTGTGGGTGGATCCAGCTAATATCGCGCAGGCTATGCGCAATTTGCTGCTCTACGCCCAGCAGTTTAGCAAAGATCGCCATACGGATCGGCACGCCGTTATCGGTTTGGCGAAAAATGGCGAGGCGTGGGTCTTGATTTAAATCGGTAGAGAGATCATTGGCACCGCTGCGGCTATCTCTCGGTAAAGGGTGCATCACAATCACATCTGGCTTGCAGAAGCGATTAACCGCTTGCAAGTTAATTTGAAAGTTCTCACCATAACCTTCCATTACCTCGCCTTGCATACGCTCTTTTTGCACGCGAGTAGCATAAATCACGTCGGCATCAGCCAGCCCAGTGGCTAGATTATCGGTGCACTGCACAATATTGCCATTGCGGCTGGCGGCATCCATGATACTCGCTGGCATTTCTAGGTCGCTTGGGGCAAGTAGCGTGATTTTGAGTCCACGATATAAACCCAGTAACTTAGCTAAGGAGTGCGCCGCACGGCCATGTTTTAAATCGCCGACCAAGGCAATATGGCTGCCATCGATTAATTTATCTAGGCGGGAGAATTCGCGCTCCATGGTGTAAAGATCCAGCAGTGCTTGGGTTGGATGCTCACCCGGCCCATCGCCACCGTTAATGATGGGGATATTGCTGGCGAGGGCAAACTCGGCCACCGCGCCCTGCTCAGGGTGACGCACCACAATCACATCGGCGTAGCCACTGACTACACGGCTGGTGTCGTAGATTGATTCGCCCTTGGCCATGGAGGAAAAGGTAAAGCCGGTGGTATCACACACCGAGCCACCTAGCCGGCAAAACGCCGCGCCAAAGCTAATCCGAGTGCGGGTACTGGCTTCAAAAAACAGATTGGCCAGCACCGCACCTTCTAGTACGCGGCAGGTTTTTTGTCTGCGGGCAACGGGCTGCATCATATCGGCAATCCGAAATAGCTCTTCAACCGATTCGCGGCTAAATTGCTCGACGGATAATAGGTGGGGAGCCCAATGGGCAGAGGCAGAGTCGATATTTTGTGTTGTGAGGTTTTTAGGGGTTTGGCTTAGAATTTCTGCTAAAAAACGCTCAACAATGGTGGGCATGCTGCGGTGTTCATTGGAATGATCGGGTAATAGCCAGCTATCTAAGGCTCGTCGGCTGACGCCTAATCGTTCTGTTAAAGCATCACGAGTTAGGTTGAGGATGCGCATGGCATCACGAAGTGTATTTTGTTGCGCGCTTTGCATATCACCACCTTGTCTACACAGTGCGTGTAGTCTACAGGTTATTTCTATGTAATGCATACACTTTGCGTATACTAAGCGCCAGCAGCGTCACCACCCCATACGTCTTCCATAGGCACTAGGCCCGCAACGCGCTGGCTTTCGATCACGGAAATAATGCTGAAATCAATATCGTCGCTATCCCGTTCAACGATATTTATGAGTGGCTGCCACTGCTTATTGAATAATGCCGCAACGACTGGGGTTTGTTCACCACGGCCAGGGCGTTTGACGATGCCAATTTCGCCATTTAATAATTGCACAACCGCACCAGGAGGATAAAGCCCCATGGTTTGGGTAAACAGACGGCCCAGTTTGACATCAATACTATTTTGCGAGCCGGTTAAGGATGTCAGCAGGGCTAAGTCAGACAATTGCCCGCGCCGCCAAGCATTGCGGGTCAGCATGGCGCAATAGCGATCGGCAATCCCAATTAAGCGCGCCTCAAAGTGAATATCATCACCAGATAGGCGCTGTGGATAGCCGCTGCCATCAGGGATCTCATGGTGCTGCAGAACATAATCAAGCCAAAGCGGATCGGTTACGCCTAATTTGCGTAATAGATCTCGGCCTTCAATCGGATGAACTTGCATCAGATGGCGTTGTTCATCGGAG
The DNA here is from genome assembly GCF_033446605.1 of Iodobacter sp. CM08. Classification (NCBI taxonomy): domain Bacteria; kingdom Pseudomonadati; phylum Pseudomonadota; class Betaproteobacteria; order Neisseriales; family Chitinibacteraceae; genus Iodobacter; species Iodobacter sp. CM08. Next base: position 25,309 of record NZ_JAWQUO010000021.1, read on the forward strand.
AGGGGCCCAGATTGGCTGGATAGCTTTTCTTGAATGGCGTACATGCCAATATTCATGGTGAGGGCGGCAGCAACAACGGGTTTGCGCTCTACTGCTGATCGGCCTAAATCACGCAAGGCCAGCTCCACCACGCAGGCCACATTAATGGCATGCCGAATAGCGTAAGTGCCATCTTGGCGCAGCATAATCATGCCAATCACCACATTACGATTAATATCGCAGGCATGGCTAAGATGGCCAACGATGCTACTGATATGGCTAGGGAACACCCCAGTGTAAGTATCTGATTTACTTAAAATTCGATCAAGCGCAGCACGCGATTCAAAGATGAATCGTGGGGCTGATGCGGGTCGAGAATTCTTAGAGCCACTGGGTTGAGGGGATGAGGCCATGCAAAGCTCCGTGTTATCTCTGTCATTTTAGCTGAATAAACGGCAAGGCGACGTGGTGTGGTGATAATTCATTCATTTTTAGCCAAAAAATAGACCAAGCACCTCTTGATTAGAAAAACACGCTGTCAGTGCGGATGTTGAATTTAAGGATTTAAATATGCCAAGTATAAACTTACAAAAATTTTAATAGGATTGCTTAAGCAATTTTTGCGGATCTTATATGAAGGAAAAGCATTAATAGGGCTACTTTTGTTTACAAAATGGCTGGAGACTTGATTATATCCTTAGCTACTGTTGGCATTTTACCAAGTAAAACATCTCTAAACATTGCGATCTAATGAAATTTGAATATACAGCACGCTGGCGTGATGAGATCAAAACAACGTTCACCCCTCTTTGCGGTGGATTAAACGCTACACATTCGCTATAAATTAATAGCTTGGGATTGGCGTTGTTATTTTATTGGATTTGTTACAACAAATAGTCTACTTGTAAGTATTTGCTGGGGTAAAGGAAAATAATAATGAGAATGCTATGTTTGTTGATGCTAATGGGGCTGTTTATCTTGCCTATTTGTTTTGCTGAAGGTCGAGGCAGTAAGACGGATGCAGAAAATTTAGTAAAAAAATCGATTAATTATTTACAGAAAAATGGCAGGGAAAAAAGCTTTAAAGCGTTTACTGCACCCAGTACTGAGTTCATAGACAGAGATATTTATGTTGTTGCTTATGATCGCAAGGGGAATTGCTATGCCCATGGGCAGACTGAAAAAATGGTAGGGAAAAATTTTATAAGTATTGTTGATGTTTCAGGCAAGGAATATATGAAAGAAAGAGTCAAATTATCAGGTGAAAAAAACGAATTTTGGCATAGCTATAAATTTACCGATCCACTAACAAAGCAAGTACTGAATAAAGATACATTTTGCACAAACTATCAAGAGTTAATTATTTGTGCTGGTGTCTATCATGAAAATTGAAATTACTGACAAAGTTAATGCTAAGGTTTTTCCAGAGTAAATAGAGGTGATTTTGTGCTAAGCGAAGAAAAAAATAATATTGTAAAGAATATCAGGGTTTATAAAATAAGTGTCAAGTTGTTATTTTTTTAATATTAAATTTAGTTATGCATAAAAATTTATTAATCATTAAATGTATGAAAGGGGGCTAAGTGCTTAGCAAAATATCTATCAGATATAAAATAATGCTGCCCGCCTTGCTATCTACATGTTTAATACTATGTATGGCACTGGTGGCTTATTATTGGGTGAATAAACAGGTGGTTTCTATTGGTGATTTATATCAAAAAGACTTTGAGTATGCTGATGGACTCAATAGAATTGAAAGTGAGGTGTATATGCTAAGAGGGGATGTTTATCAACTTTTGGCTAATATGAAAATAAACAGAGATCCAGAAAAAAATAAACGCATTGCGGATACATTATTGATTAGAACTGATGCGTTATATAACGAAATTGGTTTGTTAAAATTCAAAGGCGTAAGCGTAAATAGTGTGGTGCAATTACAAGAGGGTCTTAAAAAATATCGGGTAATGATAGGTAATGCGATGGATATGTTAGGTGCCGATGATAATTTATCTGTGATGTTGGTTTTATCGGCAGATACGAGTTTCTCTGCATTTAATTATTTGTTAAGCCAGCAGCTTAAATTACAACGTGATAGGGTAAAAGAAGAGCAAGTCAATAACTTAGCCGATTTAGAGAAGTTTAGCCAAGGCTTTATCCTTTTCTCAATAATTTCATTATGCCTTTCCTCCGTAATAGCATGGCGCTTGGGTGGTAATATTTCTCGCATGATTATTCAGTTTTCGCAAAATATCCGTTATTGCGCTCAAGGTGACTTACATCAACCACTGAGCAAACAAAGCGAGGATGAGATTGGTGCAGCAGAAGAATCCTTTGAATATATGCGCTTAAGCTTAATTCATTTAATTCAAGCTATTCAAGAGCAGGCTAGCTTAGTAGGTAGCTCCGTGCAGCAAATTCATCAAAGCTGTGATAACACTTTATCTCATGCAAAGCAGCAATCAAATATGATGGATACTAATACGGCCACCTTGCGCGAGTTGACTAATACCGCAGGTTTGGTATGCCGGATTGGTGAAGATACAGAGCGTATTTTTAATGAAACGCATCAAAGAACTTTAGATGTTCTAAATACAGCAGGTAAGCAGTTGGATCGCTCAATTGCAATTAAGCAAATTGTAAAACTGATTGAAAAAATTGCGGCGCAAACAAATATGCTGGCACTGAATGCTGCAATTGAGGCTGCTAGAGCAGGGGAAAAGGGCAAGGGGTTTGCTATTGTAGCGGCGGAAATTAGAAAACTAGCAGAGCAGACTGCAGATGCTACCCTGGATATTAGCAGATTGATTTATGATGATTTAAGCACCATAGCCGATGGGGAATCACTTGCTGACCAGAGCGAAAAAAATGGGGCGATAGATCAGGTTATTAAACAAATTAATAATGAAGCGGAGCATTTTCAATCGAATTTAATTAAACTAAATCAGGCTATGAGCCAGCAAATGTCGGCGGTCAGTAATATTGCGGATAATATGAGTGTCTTTGCTGAGCAAACGCAGTTTACTCAGCAAAGTACGCTGTCTACATCTGAATTTGCTAAAAATCTAAAACAAAGCACCGAGCCTTTGTTAAAAGCAATTGGGCGCTTTTCAGTTCGTTAGTCTGCTTCATCGATCCACATTAGTTGGATGGCTTCTAATATCTTTTCACCACAATGCTTGGCATCGTCATTAAAATCTTCCAGCTCTAGTACCCATTGCATTAAATCAGTAAAGCGTATGTTTTCTGGGTTTTGGTCTGGGTATTTATCGGCTAAAGCGATAGCAATTTCACGCGAGTCTGTCCATTTCATTTTTCGGTACCTTAATCTGTATTAAACATCGGCTGAAATAAAATAATAGGTGTTTATTTGGCGCAGTTTGGTTTTTTATTAACGGACGTTACGCAGTAAGATCAAAAACTTGCTTGTCCACGAAAAACACTAAATGCACGAAAGAAAAACGGATCAAAAGAGGATAATCTCCCTCTGCTTTTTAGCATGATGCGTTGCTTAATCACTATTAGATATTCAGCACCAGTATCCAAATCACTCAAAAAGTAATGCGCATGCGGTATCTGTTCGTGTTTTTTGTGTTTTTCGTGGACTAAAAAACCCTTGTGCGTAGCATCAATGATTAATGATGCTCACGTGCATGATTAACCGTGTATTTGGGAATCTCTACCACTAAATCAGTGTCTTCAACAATGGATTGGCAAGAAAGGCGCGATTCAGATTCTAAGCCCCATGCCTTATCCAGCATATCGTCTTCTAGCTCGTCCGATGGCGCTAAGGAGTTAAAACCTTCGCGGATAATCACATGGCAGGTGGTGCAGGCACAGGATTTTTCGCAAGCGTGTTCGATTTCGATATCGTTTTGTAGCAGTACATCACAAATCGAGATACCTGCTTCGGCTTCAAGCACGGCGCCTTCAGGGCAGAGCTGGGGGTGAGGTAGAACAACAATTTGAACCATGATTAATCCTTAAAGTCTGCAATATTCTGGCCAGCTAGCCCGCGTTTTACTGCTGCATCCATCCGCTTTGCTGCAAAATCACCGGTGATTTCATTCAGTTTTTCAGTAGCGGCATGAATGGCGTTGGCATCCGTGGCTTGCATGCTCGATTGTAGCGTGGCTAAGCTATTTTCAATGTGGCTGAGCTCTTGGGCGTTGAGCAAATGAGCGTCACTGGCTAGTGCGGCTTGGGTGGCGTTTACAATTGAGCTGGCATCAACTAGCGCTTCAGCGAGCTTACGTGCCTGCACATCAGCGTTGGCATTTTTCATGGAATCGCTCAGCATGTTGCTGATTTCATCGTCAGATAGGCCGTAAGACGGCTTCACCATAATGCTGGCTTCTACACCGGATGAGAGCTCTTTGGCAGAAACCGATAATAAACCATCGGCATCTACTTGAAAGCTGACGCGAATCCGCGCCGCACCTGCCACCATGGGGGGGATGCCGCGTAATTCAAAACGCGCTAGGCTGCGGCAATCGCTGACTAACTCACGCTCACCTTGCAATACATGAATCGCCATCGCTGTTTGGCCATCTTTAAAGGTGGTGAATTCCTGAGCGCGGGCAGTAGGGATGGTGCTATTTCTTGGGATGATTTTTTCAACCAGATTACCCATGGTTTCTAGGCCCAGCGAGAGCGGAATCACATCCAATAGCAGCCACTCATCGTCCCCTTTATTGCCCGCCAATACATTGGCTTGGATGGCCGCGCCAATGGCGACTACTTTATCGGGGTCTAGGTTGGTAAGGGGTTCTTGCTTAAAAAAATTGGCTACGGCATGGCGGATTTGCGGCATGCGAGTGGCGCCGCCCACCATGACTACACCCTTGATGTCGCTCACTTGCAGCTTGGCATCACGTAAGGCTTTGCGTACCGGTGTGATGGTATTGCTAACCAGAGTGCAGGTGATTTCATGAAAGGTTTCAACGCTAAGCTCCACATCAACCACCACGCCTTCGCTGAGCACCGCAGTAATACGGGTGCTTGGGTGATCAGACAGGGCTTCTTTGGCTTCGCGCGCGCGCGTGAGCAGTACGCGGGCATCGTGGGCGTTTAGTGCGGAAAGCTCTGCCTGTTCTAAAATCCAACAGTAAATACGATGATCGAAATCATCGCCGCCCAGCTTTGAATCGCCAGAGGTTGCACGTACTTCAAATAAGCCACGGGTCAGCTCTAGGATCGACACATCAAAGGTGCCCCCACCTAAGTCGTAAATAACGTAAGTGCCCTCGCTGCCATTATCAAGGCCATAGGCAATGGCAGCTGCGGTGGGCTCGTTCAGTAAACGCAGCACATTGAGGCCCGCGATGCGTGCGGCGTCTTTGGTGGCTTGGCGCTGTGCATCATCAAAATAGGCGGGTACGGTAATCACGGCTCCGACTAAATCGCCGCCTAAGCTTTGCTCCGCTCGGGTTTTGAGTGCACGCAGAATATCGGCCGAAACTTCAACTGGGCTTTTTATTCCCGCACGGGTGGATATTTTGAGCATGCCAGGCTCGTCAACAAAACGGTAAGGCGTCGCTAAATCCGCAATATCATTGATGCCGCGGCCCATAAAACGCTTGACTGAGCTGATGGTGTTGCTTGGATCATCGTTTTGGCGGGCAATGGCGCTGCTGCCAACGCGAATGACGCCATCCTTGCCATAGTTCACCACTGAGGCCAACAGCGTGCGGCCTTGTTCATCAGGCAAACAGGCTGCGCTGCCGCTTTTGACCGAAGCCACTAAGGAGTTGGTCGTGCCAAGATCAATGCCGACGGCAAGGCGGTGTTGATGTGGCTCGGCAAATAGTCCAGGCTCAGAAATTTGTAGTAAGGCCATGTTTTATCCGTAAGAGAGCGTTGGGCGATGCTTTTTATAACAAAGTAGGGGCACGGCATGCCGTACCTATGCCGGATCAAAACAGCAATGTTTCTATCGCGTCGCCAATTTCCTGCTCTAGTTTTTCCATAAAGCGTAATTTGCGCACGGCCACGGTGGCCGCGCTTAAATCATGGGTTTCATCAAGTAAGCTGGCTAGATGTTGCTCCAGCGCGCTGGTTTCAAGTGCTAGCTCGCGGCCTATGCTTTCGAGGCGATCAATATTTTGTGTGGATTTTGCTTCAGAAATAGCTTCGCGCCACTCCATCTGATTCATTAAAAAATCGATGGGCATGGCGGTATTGCTTTCTTCTTGAGTATCTACCCCTGCCAGCTTTAATAAATAGCGGCCACGCGCAATCGGTGATTTTAAGGTCTGATACGCTTCATTTACTTGCGTGGCAATTTGCAAACTCATGCGGCGCACCGCATCACTTTCGCTGGCAAAGCGGTCAGGATGGTACTGGGCTAAGAGGGCGCGATAATTGCCGTCAAGCGTGCGCTGATCGAGCGCAAACTGGGCAGGCAGATTGAAAAGGGTGAAGTGGTTTTGCGTAAAGTCGAAGTTCATGGCGTTTCTAGCGGGGGGAGAGGGGCTTTAAAACCCAAATCTTTAAAACACGGAGCAAAAGGAGGAAAAAGAGTTTCACGGAGAAGGCCAAATTTTAGACTTGTTGTCTATGGGGCTGTGCTGTACTCCGTGTAACTCTGTGTTCTCTGTATCCTCTGTGGTGCAAGGTTTGGGTTTTTTGTATTGCTTAAGTCGTGGTTAAACGTTAAAGCTTTCACCACAGCCACATTCGTTTTTCACATTTGGGTTATTAAACTTAAACCCCTCATTCAGGCCTTCTTTAGTGAAATCCAGCTCGGTGCCATCTAAGTAGGCCAAGGATTTGCTGTCGGTGAAGATTTTTACCCCAAAGCTTTCAAATGCTAGGTCGGTCTCGTTAGTAACGTCGACAAATTCAAGCTTATACGCCATGCCGGAACAGCCCGAAGTCTTCACCGCCAGACGCACGCCAAGACCCTTGCCGCGTTTTGCCAGAAAGTTAGAAATATGGGTTGCTGCACTTTCGCTTAATGTAAGAGCCATTTTTTGTCTCCTTGCATTCTTAGGGTGGGGGAGGGGCATTTTATTTGCCCAGTACATCCGCGTGGGCAAGATATCCCGCCTTTGCCCACCCTACAATTGTTTTCATTTTTAAGTTGATAAGATGGGGCTAAGCCCAGTCTTGATCAATTTAACCGTGCTTAGTCTTGTAATCTGCTACTGCCGCTTTAATCGCATCTTCTGCCAAGATGGAGCAGTGAATTTTTACTGGTGGCAGAGCCAGCTCTTCAGCAATGTGCGTGTTTTTAATGCTTAAAGCTTGCTCTAGCGTCTTGCCTTTTACCCATTCGGTAACCAAGGAAGATGACGCAATCGCCGAGCCACAGCCGTAAGTCTTAAACTTAGCGTCTTCAATAATGCCGTCTGCACCCACCTTGATCTGCAGCTTCATTACGTCGCCACAGGCCGGAGCACCAACCATGCCAGTGCCTACGCTATCGTCGCCTTTTTCAAACGCGCCAACATTGCGTGGGTTTTCATAGTGGTCTAGAACTTGTTCGCTGTATGCCATTTTGTGTGCCTCTTCATTCGGTTGTTACTCGGAGTACTTTTAAACTTGCTCGTATCGCTTTTTAGCGATGGATCGCAGTCCTAGGCAAGGCGCGAAGCCACGATGTTTACTTTTGTAAACGAGCGGCTTTGCAACGCAGCATAGGGCTGGGAGCCGTCGCTAAATTAGTGAGCTGCCCATTCGATGGTGGAGATATCGATGCCTTCTTTATACATATCCCAAAGCGGCGACAGCTCACGCAGTTTGCCGATTTTGCTGCGAATTAAAGTAATCGCAAAGTCGATCTCTTCCACGGTATTAAAGCGGCCGATGGTAAAGCGGATCGACGAGTGAGCCAGCTCATCCGAGCGGCCAAGGGCGCGTAATACATAAGACGGCTCTAAAGAAGCCGATGTACACGCAGAGCCACTAGATACAGCCAGCTCTTTTAATGCCATCACCAGTGATTCACCTTCAACGTAGTTAAAGCTAACGTTCAGATTATGCGGAACGCGTTGCTCCATATCGCCGTTAAGGTGGACTTCTTCGATATCAGATAAACCTGCCCACAGGCGATCACGCAGCATACGCATGCGTTCCAGCTCGATGCCCATGTCTTCTTTGGCAATGCGGAACGCTTCACCCATACCCACGATCTGGTGGGTCGCTAGCGTGCCAGAGCGAAACCCTCTTTCATGGCCACCGCCGTGCATCTGTGCTTCTAAGCGAATCCGTGGTTTGCGGCGTACATACAGCGCCCCGATGCCCTTAGGGCCGTAAGTTTTATGCGCAGAAAAGCTCATTAAATCAACTTTAAGCACGGCCAAATCAATCGCTACTTTGCCGGTAGCTTGCGCAGCATCTACATGGAAAATAATGCCTTTTTCGCGGCACAATTCGCCAATGACAGGGATGTCTTGAATCACGCCGATTTCGTTATTAACAAACATCACTGAGATCAGAATGGTATCTGGGCGAATCGCTGCTTTCAGTACGTCTAAATCCAGTAAGCCGTCGTCTTTTACATCTAGATAAGTGACTTCAAAGCCTTCGCGTTCCAGCTCGCGCATGGTGTCCAGAATGGCTTTGTGTTCAGTTTTTACGGTAATTAAGTGCTGGCCTTTTGCTTTATAAAAGTGCGCTGCACCTTTTAGGGCTAAGTTGTTTGATTCGGTTGCACCGGAAGTCCAGACGATTTCTTTTGGATCGCAATTCACCAGCGCGGCAACTTGTTCACGCGCTTCTTCTACCGCAGCTTCTGCTTCCCAGCCAAAGGCGTGTGAGCGTGAAGCTGGGTTGCCGAAGTGCTCGGTTAAACAGGGAATCATCTTGGCCGCAACGCGTGGATCAACCGGTGTGGTGGCAGAGTAGTCAAGATAGATAGGTTTGTTTGCGCTCATTTTGCGGTGACTCCAGATTCAATACGAGAAGGCTTGATGCTGCTGAGTAAAATGCTGTCGTTGCAGCGTTTTTGCTTGGCCTGATGTTTGTCTATTAATTGCGCCAAAGTAATGGAAGCCAAGTAGTCAAAGATCGTGCTGTTGAGGCTTGCCCAGAGGTCGTGCGTCATACATCGACCCTCATCATGGCAATTTTCTTTGCCGCCACATTGGGTGGCGTCTAGTGGCTCGTCCACCGCTAAGATAATATCTGCCACCGTAATCAGGCTGGCGTTTTTGGCTAAGCAATAGCCGCCGCCTGGCCCACGCACGCTGTCTACCAGCTCACGACGGCGTAGCTTGCCAAATAGCTGTTCTAAATAAGACAGCGAAATATGCTGGCGATCGCTAATGCCCGATAGCGTTACTGGCCCTGCGGATTCTCGCAGTGCAAGGTCTAGCATTGCCGTTACAGCAAAACGGCCTTTAGTGGTCAGTCGCATGATTTTCCTCTCATTACAGCCCAATCGTAAAATACCAGAGTGATTTAGTCAAGTATTATGAGGTAGGGGCACGACACGCGCCCTCTGCAGAAAGCCTAATCCACAATCCGGTTTAAATAATTAGGGTCAAACTGATCGCCACTGGCGCGCTCTAGATCGCAGTTCATACCCAGCTGTTCAAGCTTGGCAAGAATAGCTTCGATGCGCTTATCTGTGGTTACAGAGTGATCGAGCATGCCGTGAATGGCTTTGACGATAGGATCGTTCATGTCGGCAGAAATGCCATAGGCAGAAAAGCCCATTTGCTCAGCCTTGGCCTTGCGGGTTTTATCCACTTCCTCAATGATTCTGGCGGGGATGCCTACCGCGGTGGCGTTGGCAGGCACGTCTTTAACCAGCACCGCATTAGAGCCGACCTTGCCGCCTTCATGCACGGTTATCGGGCCGAGTATTTTTGCCCCAGCCCCAACAATCACTCCGCGCTCTAAAGTAGGGTGGCGCTTGCCTTTATTCCAAGACGTGCCGCCCAGCGTTACGCCGTGGTAAAGCGTGCAATCGTCGCCAATCTCCGCTGTTTCACCAATCACAATGCCCATGCCATGATCGATAAATACACGGCGGCCTATGGTTGCGCCAGGGTGGATTTCGATGCCGGTAATAAAACGCGAAAAGTGCGAAACCATGCGAGCAAGTAGCTTGCAATCACGCCGCCACAGGCCATTGGCTACCAAATGCAGGGAGAGTGCATGAAAACCCGGGTAACAGCAGACCACTTCCCAGATGTTTCGGGCGGCAGGGTCGCGGTCGAAGACCACAGCGATATTTTCACGCAGACGAGCAAGCATAGGAGGGCAGCTAAGTTAGCAAAGTTGAGTATTTTACTCGACTTTGCGGCAGAAGGGGAATGCTTACATCCGTGGCTAAGCTTGACAAAAAACAGCGAAACCGCAAGCAGTGGCTTATTTTTAATGAAAGTATTTTATAAATACGTTGTATTTAAATAAGCAGGCCCCCATGAACTTGCCAGATATCGGGATAATTGAAGCCATTTGCACCGCTTGCTATGGCGATTCTTTTGCGGTGCTAGGAATGCACGCAGATGGCGCACTCAGTGTGAGGGCTTTTTTGCCCGATGCCACCGCTTGTGTAGTGATAGAGCAGGCTTCGGGCCGCCGCCTAGCGGCCTTAACCATGATTGATGCCCGCGGCTTGTTTGCCGGAACCATCCCTCGGCGCAAAAAGCCATTTACTTACCAGCTGGCCGTGAGTTGGGGCGAGCAGGAGGTGCTGCTGGATGATCCCTATCGTTTTGCGCCTATCTTGGGCGAAATGGATGTATGGCTGCTGGCGGAGGGCACGCATCATCGTCCGTTTGAAAAGCTGGGCGCGCATCCGCAGCAAATCGACGGTATTGATGGCGTGGCTTTTGCCGTTTGGGCGCCGAATGCCCAGCGGGTGGCCGTGGTGGGCGATTTTAACGGCTGGGATGGCCGCCGCCACGGCATGCGTCTACGTCAAGAGTGCGGGGTATGGGAGATTTTTTTGCCTGCTGTGCCACTGGGCGCTTGTTATAAATTTGAAATTCTGAGCATGGATGGTGGGCGTAATCTAAAAGCCGATCCTTACGCCTTTGCCGCTGAGCTGCGCCCCGGTACGGCGTCTGTGGTGGCCGGTTGCCCTAGCAAAGTGGCGGAATTTAAGGGCCGCGAGGCCGCGAATAACGCACCTATCGCTATTTATGAAGTGCATTTGGCTTCTTGGCGCTGTGTACCAGAAGAGGATCAACGCTGCTTAAACTGGCATGAGTTGGCCGCGCAGCTGCTGCCCTATGTAAAAGAGCTGGGCTTTACCCATCTAGAGCTGCTGCCGATTAGCGAGTTTCCTTTTGATGGTTCATGGGGCTATCAGCCGCTGGGTCTTTATGCGCCGACGGCACGTTTTGGCACGGCGGCAGACTTTAGCTATTTTGTGCAGGCCGCGCATGCTATGGATCTGGGGGTGCTGCTTGATTGGGTGCCAGGGCATTTTCCGAGTGATAGCTTTGGTTTAGCGCTATTTGATGGCACGCCCTTGTTTGAGCACAGCGATCCGCGTGAAGGCTTTCATCATGATTGGAAAACGCTGATTTATAACTATGGGCGCAATGAAGTTAAAAACTATTTAATCGGCAATGCCCTCTATTGGATAGAGCGCTTTGGGGTGGATGGGCTGCGGGTAGATGCGGTGGCCTCCATGCTTTACCGCGATTATTCACGCCCAGCGGGGCAGTGGCTGCCTAATGAGTTTGGTGGCAGAGAAAACCTTCAGGCGATCGCGTTTTTGCGAGAAATGAGCGAGGTTCTGGCCAGTGAATGCCCGCATGCCGTGACATTTGCCGAGGAATCTACCTCTTTTCCTGGCGTGACACGGGCGGCCAAGCAAGGCGGATTAGGCTTTAACTACAAATGGAATATGGGCTGGATGCACGATAGCCTTGGCTATATGCATCTCGACCCGATTTATCGTCAGCATCACCATAATCAGATGACCTTTAGCCTGATGTATGCCTTTGACGAGCAGTTTGTATTGCCGCTATCGCATGATGAAGTGGTGCACGGTAAGGGCTCGATACTGAGCCGAATGCATGGGGATACTTGGCAGCAGTTTGCTAGCTTGCGCGCCTATTACGCCTTTATGTGGGCTCATCCTGGCAAAAAATTATTATTTATGGGCTCAGAATGGGCGCAAATAAGGGAATGGTCGCATCAGCATAGTTTGGACTGGCATTTATTAGAATCTGCTTGGCATCGCGGGGTGCAAGCGTTGGTGCGCGATTTAAATCATAACTATCAGAGCCAGCCTGCTTTATATGAAATGGATGCTAGCCCGAGTGGCTTTAAGTGGATTGTTGGCGATGACGCGCTGAATTCGGTGTTTGTTTTTACCCGCCATGCAGCGGACTCAAATGATTTTGTATTGGTCATCAGTAATTTCACCCCAGAAGTGCGCCACGCATATCGTACAGGCGTTCCGCTGGCGGGGCGCTATATTGAAATCATCAATACCGATTCAACTTATTATCAGGGCAGCAATGTGGGGAATGGCGAATGTCAAACAGATACCATTGTCAGCCATCAATATCCCCAATCCATATCTATTACCATTCCGCCATTAGCAACCCTATATTTAAAGTGGCTGGGTGAATAAAAATAAATAGTTAATTCATTAAGAGTGCCATACCTTGAACCACAGAGAACACGAAGAGCACAGAGTTTCACAGAGAAGGCTTTAATTTTTTAGCCGAGTAAGTAGCGAATAAGTACTTGTGCAAAAGTTTTATGGCAAGGCGTCGAAGCCGCAGGCAGTACAGTTAGTACGACAAGGCAAGACAACGATGCAAGAAAACTTTTGCCTATCTACTTAACAAGTTTTCATGATTTTTAAACAGATTCAACAAGCGTCATCCCCGAATGTTTTTGTCGGGGATCCAGCAGCGTAGCTGGATTCCCGCCTGCGCGGGAATGACGATGCTGATTTTAGGCTGTATTGAAAACGAATGATTCAGTACTTATGTGTTTATAAAACTTTTTCATGTAGATGAAAAACGTCGTGTTGCCCCGTTTGCTCTGTGTTCTCTGTGGTTCAAGATTTTGAGTTCTACTTAATAAAGCGCTGCTGCTAATTAGAAAATTGCAAGATTAAACAGGGGTCACACGCTATGAAGCTGGAAGAAGGAACGCCGTATCCGCTGGGGGCAACCTTTGATGGTGATGGTGTTAATTTTGCTTTGTTTTCAGAGCATGCCACGCGTGTTGAGTTGTGCCTGTTTGATGCCTCGGGCATTAATGAGGCGGCGCGTTTTGAGCTAAGCGAATGCAGCAACAGCATCTGGCACGGCTATCTGCCGGATGCACCAACGGGGCTAGTGTATGGCTACCGCGTGCATGGGCCTTACGCTCCGCAGCAGGGCCACCGTTTTAATCCCCATAAAGTATTGCTAGACCCATACGCCCGTGCCATTGTGGGTGAGTTTGCTAATGATCCGCGCAGCTTTGGTTATCAAGAAGACCAACCTAGTTTGCCAGACCCAATCGATAACGCGGCGATTGCGCTAAAAGCCAAGGTGGTTGCCGAGCCTTATGACTGGGGTAGTGAAAAAGCGCCGCGTATTCCTTGGGTAGAAACGGTGGTTTACGAGGCGCATGTGCGCGGCATGACCATGCTGCACCCTGATGTGCCAGAGGATATTCGGGGTAGCTATGCAGGGCTGGCTCATCCTGCGGTATTGGCTCACCTAAAAAAAATAGGTATTACGGCGATTGAATTATTGCCGGTGCATTTTTTTATTGATGAATCACATTTATTAAGGCAAGGATTAAGTAATTACTGGGGCTATAACAGCCTAGGATTTTTTGCACCGGAAACACATTATTGGTCGGGGCGGGAAGGCACGACGCCATTATCTGAATTCAGAGATATGGTTAAGTCACTCCACAGTGTTGGCATTGAAGTCTTACTCGATGTGGTATTTAACCACACCGCCGAATCCAGCGATATGGGCCCCACTTTATCTTGGCGTGGCATAGATAACGCTAATTACTATGTATTAAGAACCGGCCAATTAGATCAATATGAAAATTGGACAGGCTGCGGCAATGTACTTAATTTAAGCCACCCTCGCGTATTGCAAATGGTGATGGATAGCCTGCGCTATTGGGTAAGCCAATGTCATGTGGATGGTTTTAGATTTGATTTAGCCCCCATTCTAGGGAGGGTCGATCATCATTTTAGCGCCCAAGCGCCGTTCTTTATTGCCATTCAGCAAGACCCACTATTATCCGGTGTAAAACTGATTGCCGAGCCTTGGGATATTGGTAATGGTGGCTATCAACTGGGGCATTTTCCCAATGGCTGGGTAGAGTGGTCGGATCAGTTTCGCGATGTGATGCGTAAATTCTGGCTGCATGATGGCGTACACCGAGCACTATTTGCCCAGCGCTTTGCGGCATCCAGCGATTCATTCCATCGGCAGGGGCGGCGGCCGGTTTCGGTGGTGAATTTTATTTGTGCACACGATGGTTTTAATCTGCGTGACATGGTTTCGTATAATCATAAGCATAATCAGGCGAATAAAGAACACAATCGGGATGGGCATAACCATAACCTCAGCTGGAATTGCGGCGAAGAAGGGCCTAGCCGTGATGCTGGGGTTAATATCTTGCGATTACGCTGTATGAAAGCTATGCTAGCAACCGTTTTGCTGGCGCAAGGTACGCCGATGTTTTTGGCCGGAGATGAGCTGGGGCATACTCAGCAGGGCAATAACAATGCCTATTGCCAAGATAATGAAATTAATTGGCTGAATTGGGAGGCCGCCGAGCCTGGCCTTGCGGATTACGTGGGCGAGCTGATTGCGATTCGTAAATCCTGTGCGGTGCTGATTTCTGGCCGCTGGTGGACGGGCATTCATGATGAATGGGGCAGGGCCGATGTGGAGTGGCTCAATCCCTCTGGCGCACCGCTGCATTCACACGACTGGCAGGATGCAGGCGGGCGGGCGATGATGGTCCAGTTGGGGGGGCGTTTGCTCATCATGCTTAATGCATCTGCTCACCAAGTGCATTTTCGCTTGCCCGCAGGGATGTGGAGCCTGAGACTTGCCAGCACGGGGGATGCCGAATCAGAAATCAATCCTCACGATTGCCGCGTGGCAGCAAGAAGTGTGACGATTTTAGAAAGCAGTTGATTTGAAAAATGTGTAATTCATGTAGGGTGGGCACCTGTGCCCACACGGATGCGCAAGATGCCATATGACGCGGGCGCAGCCATTTTATAAAACACCGTAGCCATCTCTTTACTCATAAAAAAACATCCATCAGGTAGCCTTAATGACCATCATCCCAAGCCAGCCTATTGCTGGTCAGCGCCCGGGTACTTCGGGCTTACGCAAGAAAGTCACCGTATTTCAGCAGCAGCATTATTTAGAAAACTTTGTGCAGGCTATTTTTGATGTGGTACCGGAGCTTAAAGGGGGAACGCTGGTTTTAGGCGGTGACGGGCGTTTTTATAATCGGGTGGCAGTGCAGCTGATTTTAAAAATGGCTGCGGCCAATGGCGTGGCCAAAGTGATTGTTGGCCGTGGCGGGATTTTATCTACCCCCGCTGTCAGCTGTGTGATTCGCAAATACGCCGCCACTGGCGGGGTAATCTTATCGGCCTCGCATAACCCTGGCGGGCCAGATGGCGATTTTGGCATTAAATACAATACCGATAACGGCGGCCCCGCCGCAGAAAAAATCACTGAAGCCATTTACCAGCGCACCACCAGCCTTAATCAGTATTTGATCAGCGCCATAGGCGATCTAGATTTAGACCAGCTTGGCCATTTTACGCTGGAAAGTATGGCGGTTGAGCTGATTGATCCGGTGGCCGATTACGCGCTGCTGATGCAAAACTTATTTGATTTTGACGCGATTCGCGCATGGTTTGCTGCGGGTAATCGCATGCAGTTTGATGCCATGTCTGCCGTGGCCGGCCCTTATGCCGTAGAGATTATCGAAGGCCTACTTGGCGCGCCGCGCGGCACTGTGGTGAATGGCGTGCCGCTAGAAGACTTTGGTGGCCATCATCCCGACCCAAATCCTGCCCATGCCACCGATTTAATTGCCGCCATGGCCGCCAGCGATGCGCCTGCTTTTGGCGCGGCCAGCGATGGCGATGCCGATCGCAATATGGTGCTGGGCCGCAACTTTGTGGTTACGCCATCGGATAGCTTGGCGGTATTGGCGGCTAACGCTACGCTGGTGCCAGGCTATTGCAAAGGCCTAGCCGGTGTGGCCAGATCGATGCCTACATCTGCAGCGGTGGATGTGGTAGCCAAAGCCCTAGGCATTGCCTGCTATGAAACCCCAACCGGCTGGAAGTTTTTTGGCAATCTGCTGGATGCGGGCAAGGTAACGCTTTGCGGTGAAGAAAGCTACGGCACTGGCTCCGATCATGTGCGCGAAAAAGATGGCGTTTGGGCGGTGCTATTTTGGCTGAACTTGCTGGCTGTAACCGGTAAATCGGTAGAAGAAATCATTAGCGCGCATTGGGCGCGCTTTGGCCGGCATATATATTCCCGCCACGATTTTGAAGAGATTGCCAGTGATGCCGCCGAGCAGTTAATGGCCGTATTACGCTCACGTTTGCCAGAGTTGGCTGGGCAAGCGCTGGGTGGGCAAGACATTCAACTGGCCGATGATTTTACCTACGATGATCCGGTTGACGGCTCGCATAGCGCTAAGCAGGGTGTACGGATTATTTTTGCCAGTGGCGATAGAATCATTTATCGCCTATCCGGCACCGGCACGGCAGGCGCTACGCTGCGGGTTTATCTAGAAAAATATCAGCCAGATATCGCCCAACATGGCGTGGAAACACAGGCCGCTTTAGCTGATTTAATTAAAATATCCCGAGAATTGGCTCAGATTGAAGAATTTACTGGGATGGTTGCGCCAACCGTGGTGACTTAAGGGTGAGTTGGTTTAAATATATTTTTATGGGTAGAAAATAAAAAGCTTAAATAGAGCTGCATATTTTTTATTTTAAATGGCGGATGCATAGAATGGCAGCCGCTATTTTTTTGCATTAAATAGCTCGCTCTTTCATTATTTTCCGGAAATACACGCCAGCTTTGCTTAATATGATCTGATGCAGGGAGCGATATGATGGAAGCGATTGATAAACTGGTGTTGGCACGGCAACTACCTAATCAGGCGGTGGCTTTGGTTTTAGCGGGTGGGCGTGGCTCGCGTTTAAAGGATTTAACCAATCACCGTGCTAAGCCTGCGGTGCATTTTGGAGGTAAATATCGAATTATTGATTTTGCCTTATCAAATTGCCTTAATTCAGGGATTCGTCGCATCGGTGTGATTACGCAATATAAGTCGCATAGCTTGCTCAGGCATTTGCAGCGCGGCTGGTCGTTTTTGCGTAATGAAATGAATGAATTTGTCGATTTACTCCCCGCCCAGCAAAGAGTGGACGAGGAACATTGGTATCGCGGTACCGCCGATGCGGTATTTCAAAACCTAGATATTATCCGTAGCTACAAAGCGCAATATGTAGTGATATTGGCGGGGGATCATATTTATAAAATGGATTACTCCCGCATGCTACTCGATCACGTCGAAAATAATGCGGCGTGTACTATTGCCTGTATTGAAGTCGATAAAACGGCCGCCTCGGCTTTTGGGGTAATGGCGGTGGATGAAAATAGAAAAATAACCGCCTTTATTGAAAAACCACTCGATCCGCCCGCTATGCCCAATAAAAATGATAAGGCCCTAGCATCAATGGGCGTGTACGTTTTTAACGCTGATTATATTAACCGTATGTTGGCCGAAGATTTAGCCGACGATGCCTCCAGCCATGATTTTGGCAAAGACATTATTCCGCGCATTGTGGCGGAGGGCCGTGCATTGGCGCATCCGTTTTCAGCCTCTTGCGTCTCTAGTGATACGAATGCGCCGCCCTATTGGCGCGATGTGGGGACGGTGGATGCGTATTGGGAGGCCAATTTAGATTTGGCCTCGGTGCTGCCTGATTTAGATATTTACGATAAAGATTGGCCGATTTGGACGCATCAAGAGCAGCTTTCTCCTGCTAAATTTGTGCAAGATATCAATGGCAGCCACGGTATGACGCTTAATTCCTTGGTATCGGGCGGCTGCATTGTTTCTGGCTCGTTTGTAAATAACTCGGTGTTGTTTTCTAAAGTGCGCTTGCACTCATTTTGCGCCATTGATTCTGCGGTGATTTTGCCATCGGTAACGGTAGGTAGGTCTAGCCGCCTGCGCCGCTGCGTGATTGATCGCGGCTGCCAAATCCCAGAGGGCACGGTGATAGGTGAAGACCGCAGCGAAGACGAGCGCCGCTTTTACTGCTCAGAAGGCGGCGTGGTGCTGGTGACCAGAGAAATGTTGGCGAAGTTATGATTTAACCCAAATCTTGAAGCACAGAGGGGATGTGACGCGCTAAGGTTTTCATACACTAAATACACGAAAAAAGCCAAAAATACAGATTGGTTTGATTCAGCTTGCACTCATTGTTATGTTTTTTATAAGCGATTGATTTTGATCGATATGTAAATAAAATGGTGGGGATACCCAATCCTATCAGTTCGTGCTTGATGTGTTTTTTGTGGATGACGTATTTTTTGATCTTGCGGCGTGTTTTTGCCGATCAATTTTTCAAACCCAATGGTAGCAATCTATGCGCGTTTTACACGTTTGTGCCGAGCTATTTCCTTTGCTAAAAACGGGTGGCTTGGCGGATGTCACTGGGGCTTTGCCGCTGGCTTTGGCGCAGCAGGGGTGCGACGTGCGTGTGCTCTTGCCGGGGTTCCCTGCTATTTTGAATGGCTTAGATATTCAGGGCGAAGTGGCCACGCTCAATAGCATGGCAGGGCCAATTAAACTCTTGTTCGGCCACACTTCCACCGGTATTGCCGCCTATGTGATCGATTCCCCACACTGCTTTGATCGGCCAGGTAGCCCTTATTTGGATGTTGGGCAGCAGCCTTACAGCGATAATCATCTGCGATTTGCATTATTGGGCTGGGTGGCCGCACAGCTAGCCAGTGGCGCAGATCCTTTTTGGCAGGCCGAGCTGGTGCATGCGCACGATTGGCATGCGGGCTTGGTTCCGGCGTATTTAGTGGCGGCGGGCCGGCCAGCTAAAAGTGTATTTACTGTGCATAACCTTGCCTATCAAGGCTTGTTTCCCCTTGCGGCTTTTGCCAGCCTAGCGCTGCCGCCAGAATATTTCTCAGTGGAGGGGCTAGAGTTTCACGGCAAGATTTCTTTTATGAAGGCGGGGCTGTATTTTTGCGATCAGATCAGCACCGTTTCACCACGCTACGCGCAAGAAATCACCCATGATGAGCAGGGCTGCGGCCTAGACGGCTTGCTACGCACCCGTTCTGCTGATTTAAGTGGCATTTTGAATGGTGTGGATGAGCAAGTGTGGCACCCGCATACTGATCCTTTGATCGCCGCCCATTACAGCGTAGATAAAACCCAAGGCAAGGCTAAATGTAAGCAGGATGTGCAGCTGCGCATGGGGCTTGCGCAAGTTACTGATCAGCCTTTGTTTGCCGTGGTCAGCCGCCTCACCGAACAAAAAGGCCTGCATCTGGTGCTGGCAGCTTTAGATGAAATCACGTCTCGGGGAGGGCAGTTTGTGCTGCTGGGTGGGGGCGACACCCAGCTTGAAGACGCTTTTAAAGCTGCCGCCGCCGCAAATCCTGAGCAAATTGCGGTGCAAATTGGTTATGACGAAGCGTGCTCGCACCGCTTAATGGCCGCTGCTGATGTCTTACTGGTGCCCAGCCGTTTTGAGCCATGCGGCCTCACCCAGCTGTATGCCTTAAAATACGGTGCACTGCCGCTAGTACGCAGAGTGGGGGGGCTAGCCGATACGGTTGTTGATTGCAGCTTAGAAAACTTGGCCGACGAAAGCGCTACGGGCTTTGTGTTTGATGACTTTAGCGTTGCAGGGCTATCTCAAGGCCTACGCCGTGCTTTTATTCTGTGGCAGCGTACTAAAGATTGGAAAACAGTAAGACGCACCGCCATGCAGGTTGATTATGGCTGGGCCGCTGCAGCGAGGCAGTATGCGGATCTATATCAAAAAATGTTGCTTACCAAATGACGGCAATTATCGTAAAAGTATTGGTTGAAATTCGAGCAAGGTGAAATATTTTTTCCAGCCATGCGCCGCCTAAGGCTTAATGAGTTTTTAGGTGAACCCTATGGCGCTTATTTAATAGCCACGCTGGCGCATTACGGTTTAGCTGTGCACTAATTAATATTCTTGGGTTATCTGCTGGGATTTGCCTACACAGCGCTTTAAATAGTAATAAAAGGAGCACCCGATGACGGTATCTTTTGAATATGATTCCCCTGGTAATGATACCGAGGCTTTAAAGCATGCTATTGCTAATAAGCTGGTATTTTTTATTGGTAAAGATCCTATCGTGGCACAGCCTAAAGACTGGTTGAATGCCACTTTTTTGGCGGTGCGGGATAGATTGGTAGAACGCTGGATGCGCACCACAAGGGCGCAGTATTCTCAGGATTTAAAGCGGGTTTATTATTTATCGATGGAGTTTTTAATTGGCCGTGCCCTATCTAATGCCTTATTAGCATTAGAATTATTTGAGCCGGTTAAAGCCGCGCTAGATGAAATGGGGGTGGATCTAAATGAGATTCTAGATTACGAACCTGATGCCGCCTTAGGCAATGGGGGCTTGGGGCGCTTAGCTGCTTGTTTTTTAGATTCAATGGCTACCATGGGCGTGCCTGGCTTTGCTTATGGGATTCGCTATGATTTTGGAATGTTTAAACAACGCATTATTGATGGCCAGCAAATAGAAGCACCCGATACGTGGCTATCTGCTTTAAATGTATGGGAGTTCCCCCGTGATGAAATTCAATATGTGGTGCAATTTGGCGGAAGAATAGAAACTGAAGGCGCTACCGTGCATTGGCTAGATACGCAAAATGTATTGGCGATGGCTTATGATTATATTATTCCAGGCTATCAAACCACGGCCACAAATACTTTAAGACTTTGGTCGGCTAAAGCCTCACGCGGGATTAATCTATCTAAATTTAATCAGGGTGATTATTTAGCTGCGGTAGAAGAAAAAAACCATAGTGAAAACGTATCACGGGTTTTATATCCTGATGATTCAACGCTGCACGGTAAAGAACTGCGGCTGCGGCAAGAATATTTTTTTGTTTCGGCCTCTTTACAAGATATTTTGCATCGCTATCTATTCACCCACGAATATTTTAATCAATTAAGTGATAAAACAGCCATTCACTTAAATGACACACATCCAGTATTGGCTGTTCCAGAATTAATGCGCTTATTAATGGATGATTTTCATCTGGATTGGGATACTGCTTGGGGATACACGCAAAAGATTTTTTCTTATACCAATCACACCCTGATGAGCGAAGCGTTAGAAACATGGCCGGTAGAGATGTTTTCTCATTTATTGCCCCGGCATTTAAAAATAATTTTTGATATTAATGAGCGGTTTTTAGCTGAGGTGAAACAACGTTTTGCGGGTGATGATGCCTTGATTAGCCGTGTTTCTTTGGTGGATGAATCGGGTGAGCGTAAAATTAGAATGGCCTATATTGCTGTAGTGGCTAGCCATAAAGTGAATGGCGTTTCAGCCCTGCACTCACAATTAATGAAATCAACCATCTTTGCCGATTTTGCCCGTATTTATCCAGAGCGCTTTACCAATGTAACCAATGGCATTACGCCTAGGCGTTGGTTGGCACAGGCAAATCGGCCGTTAGCGGATTTAATAGACGATAAAATTGGCAAAACTTGGCGGGTAAATTTAGATGAATTAGCCGAGCTAAAACCTTTAGTTGAGGATAAAGGTTTTATAAATTGTTTTATGGCGGCTAAGCGGCAAAATAAAGAACGTTTGGTTCGTTATATTGCGACGCATTTGGGTGGGGAGATCTCCCCTGATGCGCTATTTGATGTGCAAGTAAAACGTATTCATGAATATAAACGGCAATTGTTGAATGTATTACATGTGATTGCGCGCTATCAATTTATTTTAAAAAATCCAGATGCGGTCATTGTACCCAGGGTGGTGATTTTTTCAGGTAAGGCAGCATCGGCATATAAAACAGCTAAATTATTAATTCATTTAATTAATGATGTCGGAGCAAAGATAAATCATGACCCTAGGGTCGGTGATAAGCTTAAAGTGGTGTTTATTCCCAATTATAGCGTGAGCTTGGCAGAGATCATTATCCCCGCCGCAGATCTATCTGAGCAAATATCCACGGCGGGGACGGAGGCATCGGGTACGGGAAATATGAAGTTTGCATTAAATGGGGCATTAACGATTGGCACTTTAGATGGTGCCAATATTGAAATTGGCCAAGCGGTAGGAGCAGAAAACATCTTTATCTTCGGCAATAATAGCGAGGAGGTGCAGCGGCTGCGGCAAGAATCCTATAACCCACGGGCGATTTATGAGGCTGACCCGATTTTGCATGAGGTATTAAATAGCATCGCATCAGGATTATTTAGCCCAGATGAGCCGGAGCGGTATCGGGTGTTATTTGATTTATTGGTCAATTGGGGTGACCATTATCAATTGCTGGCAGATTTTGCTGATTATGTCAAAGTGCAAGGGAAAGTCGATGCCCTGTATTTAAAACCATTGGAATGGCATAAAAAAGCCTTGCTGAATGTGGCTGGGATGGGGCGTTTTTCTTCAGATCGCAGTATTAGCGAATATGCGCGTAAAATATGGCATAGCAGCAGTGTTAAATTATAGATCAAGGTTGATGATGCTCATGCTGAAATAAGCACAGTGGTTTAATGTCATCTGCCTCGTGTTTAATACTGAAAGTATATTTTTATAGTGGAAAATAATGCAAAAAGATCAGCACTTAATTGAAGAAAAAATCAGCAGCGAGCGGGTATTTGATGGAGCTTTATTACATATTAATCGCGATATTGTGCGCTTGCCTGACGGGAGTGAAGCCACGCGGGAATATGTGCTGCACCCCGGTGCGGTGATGATTATCCCCATCTTGCCCGATGGCAGGCTGCTGATGGAGCGGCAGTATCGCTACCCTATGCACCGCGTGTATTTGGAGTTTCCCGCAGGCAAGCTGGATGCTGGTGAAGATGCTCTGGCTTGTGGCAAGCGTGAGCTGCTGGAGGAAACCGGCTACACCGCACTAGAGTGGCAAAAACTAGGCGTTCATCACCCGATTATTAGCTACACCAATGAAGAAATCCATTTTTACTTGGCGCAAAACCTAACTGCAGGCAAGGCTCAGCTGGATGAAGGTGAGTTTGTGGAATGCGTGGCGGTGAGCCTAGATGATCTGATTGCTGGTGTGCTGGACGGCTCGATCACCGATGGCAAAACCGTAGCAGGGATCTTTTGGGCGGAGAAAATACTGAGTAGATAGAAGTTCTCTAAATGGGATTGATTCTTTGCTAATTACATGATTTATGTTAAATATTTATGACGTAATGTTATTAAAATAAATAAAAATTTCTCGAAATATTAATAACTTCGAATTAATTTTCAAATACCTTTGATTGGATATTAGGAAAATCAGTAGTGTCATTCTCGGAGCTCCGCTACGCTGTCGGATCATCGATAAAAATTCGAGGATGATATTCTGTTCCCTACTTAAAATTTAAGCATCAAAACTTGTTATTCTCGGCTTATCTTCGATTCAACCGAATGGAACTCGTACCTGATAATGAATTAAATTTCACTTGTTATTGCTTTATTTTCCATATATGCTTATGGCATTTTTGTTAATTGTATTGCTACTAGCTGATGGTTTTTAAGTTAATTGTGGCAATTAACGATGTACTAAATAGATTAATTAACACTTATCCCATACTGTTGATATGGTTAGAGAAACCATTTTTCGTCATTGTGTTGCGATGTGGATTAAAAAATATCGTTATAGGTCAACTACATAATGGCTCTGTTTTTATATTGGTTTTTCGAGGCTCTTATCATCACTAAGTGCTCACCACCATCTTAACTGTTGGCAAAAAAGCATCGTGTGGGTATATAAACTTTTGCTTAATTTAGCATTCTCAATAGGTTTACCATTAATGAAGATTTTTTCCGTTATTACCCTAGCTGCAACGCTGTTCATTTCCGGTTGTGCATCTGTCGATATGGCTTCTAAAGCTGATTCTGCAAAAGCAAAAGAATTTAATGCACCAAGCCAAGGCAAGGCTGGTGTTTATGTTTATCGTAATAGCTTTGTTGGTAAAGCCCTCAAGAAAGATATTTGGGTGGATGGCAAGTGTGTCGGCGAAAGCGCTCCAGATGTGTTTTTCTTTACAGAAGTTGAAGGCGGAAAAACCCATAAGATTGATACTGAATCTGAATTCTCTCCAAACACTTTAGAAGTGATGCTTGAAGAAGGTAAAAATCACTTCATTCGTCAATATATTAAGATGGGTGTGTTTGTAGGTGGTGCTGGTGTAGAGCAAGTACCTGAAGAGCAAGGCAAAAATGATGTTGCTAAGCTCAGTCTGGCAAAATCGGGTAAGTGCAGCACAGCAAAATAATCAGCAATACCCGCCAAATAAGGGATTTTTAACCCTTATGCGTAGAAGTGCAGAACTGCTCTGGCTATCCACCATTTTGCTGACGGCTGGGGAGTTAGATCAAGCCTGTGCTTTTACGCTTAGCTAGTTATTTTGTGTGTGTTGCTGATTTTGCTTGGATGCCAGTGGCCTATGCCAATATAATCTGATCTTTCTCCGCACTTTCTGGTTTATGACAGCACGCCGCTATCAGCTCAGCCTACGTATTGCCTTCTTGGCGATCATGCTGCACGTCCTGATGCCCTTGCTGCACGCCACTTTGCCGCAGTCTGCTTTAAGAAGCAGCGTTTTTTGCGGCACGATGACGCCGATTGTTGAATATCAGCTCAGCCAACTTCCAGGTAGTAAGCCTGAATCGTTATTAGCAAAGGCAGCTCCTGCCTGCGTGCTTTGCGCTCATGCTGATCAGACTCAGGCTCCGGCCTTAGATATACCGGAGATGGTAGCGGCGGTGGCTATGTTGCCGCATAGTTTTGGCATGCCAGCAGCGCCACCATTGCGCCTGCACCGCAATTTATCCCTCCCTCCCCCTGGCCACGCCCCTCCTGTTTTTTCCTAACAGATTCTTGATATGCGCGTTTTGCTAAAAAGCTAAGTTCTGTAGACACAGAGCCAAATGAGAACACAGAGCACACGGAGAAAACCTAAGGCTTGTCTGTGTGCTTTGTGTTCTCACCAATCTCTGCGCTTACAGATCTGAGGTTTTTCAGTCTTTTTGTCTAAATACTCGCGCGTCATTCATGGATCTGTTCAGCCTTTTTGCACCCAGCTTATCTGGCGTGCTTTTTTATGCTGTTTGGAGAAAACCATGCGTTTATATGCAATTCTTGCTTGTCTTATTTTGTCTGCCTGCAATTCTAGTGGTGATAACGCCACGGCCACGCCGCTTAGCCCTTTGCCTGATCAGGCGATTGCCGTGCAGTTTGCACTGAAAGCAGGAGGGCAAATGGCGGAATGTAATACCACACTGCCAGCGTTGGGGAGCCGCGCCACACCGGCCAAGCTGCGCGATGCTCGTCTTTATGTGCACGATATCAAACTGATTAATGCCCTAGGGCAGGAAGTACCGTTGGCGCTAACGCAAAATGCCTCGCAATACCTGAATGTGGCGATGCTGGATTTTGAAAACAAAACCGGTCATTGCGTTGGTAGCTCAGAGCTAAACCAGCAGGTGACGGGTACTGCGCCAGGCGGCCAGTATGTAGGGCTTAGTTTTAAAGTGGGTGTGCCTGATACCGCCAAAGATGCGGCGGGCAAAGAGGTGATTCTGAATCACAGCGACACGATGGCCGTGCCTTCGCCATTAAATAATATGGCGCTGGGTTGGAGCTGGCAGGCGGGGCGTCGCTTTGTGCAGCTAGAGCTTAATCCGGATGTGCCTGCGGTGAATGGCAAAATAGTGAATTGGTTTTTTCACTTAGGCGCAACCGGCTGCAAGGCGGATGCGGTGAATGCCAATCTATTTAGCTGCAGCAATCCCAATATTTTGCCTCTGCGCTTTGCCAGCTTTGATGTGGCCAAGCAGCGGGTGGTGCTAGATTTAGCCAGCCTCTTGCAAGGGGTAGATATGAGCCAAGATGCCGGTGGGGCAATGGGGTGCATGAGCGGGCCGACCGATCCTGAATGCGCGCAAATCTTTAATAATCTTGATCTTAATCTGAATGAGTCCGCCGCAGGCAAGCAGGATGCGGGCCTAGCTAAGGGCGATGGCAGCTTCTCTAAAGTATTTAAGGTTGAACTGAAATGATTTTACGCTGCCTGCTGGCAGCGTTAGTGCTCGGCGGCTGCGTGCAGCCGGGCACTTCTACCGATGACCCAGCTCGCCAAAGTGCGAGTTGGTCATGGGAGCTGCCGTTTTATTTCCCTACTCCAAAAGTGCCTAGCGACAACCCAATGAGCGAGGCCAAGTTTCAGCTGGGTCGCTCCTTGTTTTATGACGTAAGGCTGTCTGGCAACGGCCAGCAAAGCTGTGCTTCCTGTCATGAGCAGGGTAAAGCATTTACGGATGGCCACGCTGTGGCGACGGGCTCTACCGGTGAACACACGCCGCGTAATGCGCAGAATCTGGCTAATGTGGCTTGGCACAGCACTTACACTTGGGCTAATCCTGCGTTGGTTACGCTAGAGCGCCAAATGGAAGTGCCCTTGTTTGCCGAGCATCCGGTGGAAATGGGCATCAACGATCAGAACAAAGCCACGGTGCTGGCGCGCTTTCAGGCTGATCGTGAGTCTGTGCAGCGTTTTGCAGAGGTTTTTCCTGGTGAGCCGATCGGCTTTAGCCAGATCATTAAAGCCATTGCCACTTTTCAGCGTGGGCTGATTTCTGCTTCTTCTAAATATGATCAGTATTTGCAGGGCAGGGCCACGCTATCTTCTGCCGAGCTGCGTGGTAAAGATCTGTTTTTTGGTGAGCAGGCGGAGTGCTTTCACTGCCACGGCAGCTTTAATTTTAATGATCAGGTACGTCACGCAGGCTCTAACACGGCAGAGACGCTGTTTCATAACACCGGTCTTTACAATATCGATGGCAAAGGGGGCTTTCCCGAGCCTAACCGAGGCTTGTTTGAGCTGAGCGGTGTGGCTGGTGATATGGGCATGTTTCGTGCGCCAAGCTTACGCAATGTGGCGCTCACCGCACCCTATATGCACGATGGCAGTATCGCTACGCTGGAAGAAGCCTTGGATTTTTATGCCGCAGGTGGGCGTGAAATCAAGACTGGCCCGCATAGCGGGGATGGCCGTCTTAATCCGTTTAAAAGCGATTTGATTGTTCGTATTCAGCTAAACGAGCAAGACAAAGCCAATATCGTCGCCTTTTTAAAGACACTCACCGATGAAAAATTTATTAATGATCAGCGCTTTGCTGATCCTCGCCGCAGCAAATAACGCCATCGCCCACGACGGGCCACATGATCAAAATGCTGGCGATACGCAAATTAATCTGCTGGCTGATATCCGTTATCTGAGCGGCGATTCGGCATGGCCCAGCACCCTGCCCGTATTGGGTAGCAACAGGGATGATCGGCGCGGCGCGTGGTATGACGGCTCAGGCTTGGAATGGCGGCAACGCTGGACGCCAGAAGTAGATACGCTATTGGTGGCTGCTTACGACGAACACGAGCAGGGCATGGTGCTGGATCATGCGGTGATTCGTTATCAGGTAGCAACGGCTCAACTGGCCTTAGGGCGGCAGTCCCCCGTGTTTGCCGATGCCGGATTAAGCCCATGGGCGCTGCCTGATTTATGGCTTTATACGGTATTAGCTGATGATCACTGGCACGAAGATGGCTTAGCCCTGCGCTATACCATGGGCAATCTGACGGCGCACGCGGGTGTTTTTAATGGCCACGGCTATCCAGGGGCAGAAAGTGCGATGTGGACTGCAGGCTTAGTATGGCAGGATGGCCCTTGGTTTGTGGCAGGCCATGCTGCGTATTTATCTGAGGTAAATCGTTCCTTAGTCACAGACGCGCATAGCGGGCATAGTCATGCTGGGCAGGCGGTGGGCTGCGGTAGGCTCACAGATTGCTTGGCTGGCAAATCCACGTTGCTGCGCGCAAAGGCTGGCTGGCAGGGGAATCAATACTGGCTGCAATCAGCGTGGAGCTGGCAGCAGCAGGACGGTCAGCTTGAAAGCACGCTGGGCCGCGTTGCTTATCAGGGGGAGCTAAACAGCTTAGCGTTTGAGGGTGGGATCAAGATCACCGAAACCATCAAGCTGGCGCTGCGCCATGAATGGATGGGGAGCAGCCATCAGTTAGTGGGTTTTAACGCTGCGCAAATCGCCAGTAAAAACGGCATCGCCAATAGTGATGAGCAGCCGTACCAAACTGGGCTACGCCTAGCATGGCAAGCGCATCCTGCGCATTTGCTGGCGTTAGAGCTTTACCAAACCCAGCGTAGTGGTGAATCTAATCATTTGGCGATGTTGCAATGGCAGATGAATGTGCGGGTGTATTGATGGTTAAGTATTTCATGTTGGGTGTAAGTATCTACACAATTTCTGTAGAAGAAAAAGGTTATCGGCTTAAGGTTTAACGATCAACAGTGCCCTCAAGTTGATAGGATTGGCTTGCACCCGCCCTACGTGACTGATTTATTGCTTCGCAGCAACTTTTTTAAACCATGTTCTACTTTTATTAAATCAGGAATTCTAAAAATGAAAAAAATCGCCGTATTACTCGCTTCTTCCATTTTGTCTGTTTCGGCGTTTGCCCATGAATACAAGGCGGGTGATATTCGAGTGGTTCATCCTTTTTCGGTGCCAACACTGCCTGGTAAGGACGTTGGCGCGGCCTATATCGGGCTTGAAAATAAAGGCGAAGCCGATGTGCTGCTTACTGCCAGCACAGAGCGTGCCGAGCGGGTTGAGCTGCATACCATGAGCATGGAAGGGGACGTCATGAAAATGCGCCAGATTAATGAGCTGGAAGTGAAGGCGGGTGAAACCATTAAGATGAAGCCGGGTATGGGCTATCACCTCATGATGTTTGGCCTAAAACAACCCTTAAAGGCGGGGGATAAATTTCCGCTGAAATTACAGTTTAAAAAATCAGGCGCGGTTGAGGTGTCGGTAATGGTGCAAGAGCGTGAAGTGGGCGCTAAAGCGGCAGAAGGGCATTTCCATTAATTGCAGCGCTTAAAGCCTTACTTTGCTTCAAACTCACTCTGCGGCTAGGGGGCACGGCTGGTTACGCCTGATATTTAATTAGGGTACGGCCAGTCGTGTGCTTACTACATTTATGCTTTTTGTGAGAGGCGCTTTGCGTGTTGCAAGATGGCTTTCGTAAAGCTAGATACATTTCTTATTTCGTAAGTAATTGATTGCTTGTTTTGGCTTTGAGCAAGCTGATGATGTTGGCAATTTTTTCACCTCCCATTCCCCGTTATTCTAAATTCACAATATTTTATGCGCTTGTCATCGGCATAAAATGCCAATATATGCGCTAAATCAAGCACGCTTACGGCATAAAGAGCGATGCTCTGGCTACTTTAACTCTGCATTGGCCTAAATTGCTTAATATAGAAAATAGATTCCTGCTGAAAGTAAGTATTTACGCGGTGTAGCGGGCATTTTGCACATTTAAAAACAATACTATTTACGTCGCCTTAGTTCAATTTTTGCGTTGTTAGTTCCGTTGTTGTGAAAATTACCTCTGTAAAAGTGGGATTTTTAAGTAACGCACCGCTACGTTTGTAAGGTATTAATAGTAGCAACACAACACTTGATACTTACAAAGGATGCCCAGATGGCAAATCAGCCTAGCCACCCTAAAGGCCTCTACCTTTTATTCGCCACTGAAATGTGGGAGCGCTTTTCTTACTACGGTAACCGTGCTTTATTAGCGCTGTTTATGATTTCTGCGTTGTCTTTTGACAAGCATTTTACCTCGGCGCTGTATGGGCAATATACGGGCTTGGTGTATCTGGCTCCGCTGGTTGGCGGCTATGTAGCCGATCGTTTCTGGGGTAATCGCCGCTCTATTGTGGTGGGTGGATTATTGATGGCCCTAGGTCAATTTTTACTATTTTTTGCAGGTACTTGGTTTCAAGAAGCTAAAATTGCGATCCCGCTGTTTTATAGTGGTTTAGGTTTTATTATTGCGGGCAATGGCTTTTTTAAACCCAATATCTCAACCATGGTTGGCCAGCTTTATGAGCCAAACGACAGCCGCAAAGACACGGCCTATACCATTTTTTATATGGGGATTAACTTAGGCTCGTTTATGGCACCACTGATTTGTGGCGCTTTGGGCGATACGGGTAACCCTGCAGATTTTCGTTGGGGATTCTTGACTGCTGGCGTGGGGATGCTGATTTCCTTAGTGATCTTTATTAGCTTTCGTGACAAGTATCTGGTTGATCCGGCAGGAAAATTGATCGGCTTGGCACCAGGTAAAATCAGTGCAGAAGAGCGTGCTATCCGCGATACACCGCTGACTCAAGTGGATATCGAACGCATTATCGTGATTGGCGTATTGTCATTTTTCGTAATTTTCTTTTGGTCTGCATTTGAGCAAGCGGGCGTCTCGCTGACTTTCTTTGCTGCCGAATCGCTTGATCGTGAAGTGCTGGGCTTTACCGTGCCAACTTCATGGTTCCAGTCTTTAAACCCAGTGTTTGTGCTGATTTTTGCACCAGTATTGGCGTCAGTATGGACTTTTCTTTCTAAGCGCGGCGCAGAGCCAAGCTCACCAACCAAGATGGCTTGGGGCCTGCTGTTCCTAGGTTTTGGTTATATCGTGATTGCGATGGCAGTAAAGCATATCGAGCCAGGCGTAAAAGTATCGATCATGTGGTTGGTGACGATGTACTGGCTGCACACCATGGGTGAGTTATGTCTTTCTCCGATTGGTTTGTCCTTGGTGAATAAGCTCGCTCCAGCCCGCTTTGCATCGCTTTTGATGGCGGTTTGGTTTACCGCCAGCGCGGCGGCCAACTGGTTTGCCGGTATCTTGGCGGGTTTCTATCCAGAAGCGGGCCAAGCTATCCCAAGCTTTATGGGCTACCAAATTAACGGCATCTATGAATTCTTTATGCTATTTGTAGGGATGGCGATGGCCGCTGCGGCGCTCTTGCTCTTGTCGACCAAGAAACTGCAAAAAATGATGCATCAAGGCGTAACGGCTTAAATTCTTTTAAGCTCTGATGTTTAAGTGATGGCCCGTTTCAATGAAACGGGCCATTTTTTATTGGCGCAATTCTGCACTCTCATTGGGAGCAAAGCATCGTAGGGAGGCTGAAGCCCCATATGCGCTAAGCAAAAAAAGTTATGTTTAAGGGTTTTTTGGTTTTATCACTAAAAATATGCGCTATATGCCCGAATTACCGAAATATCCAGCTCGCCCAGATCGGTACTCCAGCGTAAAATACCATTCCATGCAAAATCCATCTCTTCCTTCCCATCCTATTGGCGTGTTTGATTCTGGCGTTGGCGGTTTAACCGTAGTGCGCGCCTTGATGGACAGACTGCCGTTTGAAAATATTATTTATTTTGGTGATACCGCCCGTGTGCCTTACGGGGTGAAATCGGTGGATACCATTGCCCACTTTACTCAAGAAATTGCTCAGTTTTTGCAAAATCAGCAGGTGAAAATGCTGATCATTGCCTGTAATACCATGGCGGCGGTGGCGGCGGATTTGGTGCGAGCCAATGCCAATGTGCCGGTATTGGACGTGATTGAGGCGGGCGCTAAAAGTGCTGTAGAGGTGAGTTGGACGGGAGGAATTGGCGTGATTGGCACGCCAGCCACCATCAACTCTAACGCCTATGCCCGTGCCATTCATCAAATTAAACCGAGCTATCGAGTGTATTCACAGGCTTGTCCGTTGTTTGTGCCGCTGGTAGAAGAGGGCTGGCTAGATCATCCGGTGACTAAACTTACGGCGCAGGAATATTTAAAACCGGTCTTTGTAGAAAAAATCGACACACTGGTTCTGGGCTGTACCCACTATCCGCTGATTAAGCCGCTGCTTTTAGACGTGGTAGGAGGGAGAATGAAACTAGTTGATTCGGCCTTATCCATTGCTGATCAAGCGGCTGATTTATTGCAGTCTTCTGGCATGGCCAACCCAAGCCACCAGGCGCCGGAATACCGTTTTTACGTGACCGACGTGCCGGTTAAATTCCAAAGCGTGGGCGAGCGCTTTTTGGGGCGCAGTTTAAATAAGATTGAGCGGGTGAATCTGTAATCACGCTTAGGCTAAAAATGGTTAATCCACAAAAAGCACGAAAAAACACGGGCGCTTAAACTTGTTTCTTCGTGTTTTTTGTTGGGAATCATTCTTACTTTTTTAAGCCCAGTCCGCTGCCATCGCCCTGACGGTATCAATTACGAGCTGCTTGCTGCTGTCGCTGCGCTTGCCGCTGCGCCACGCCATCATGACTTCCCATTCCCAAACAGGTAAATCGCTGATCTCTAGTTTGATTAGCCGCCCCTCGCGTAAATCTCGCTTAACGGCAACTTCAGGCATAAAGGTTAAAAAGCCATGCTCCATGGCCATTTCGCGGGCGGCGCTGGCGGGTTGAATGGCGTGAATAGGGCCGCTAGCGGTGCGATAACTGCGTAGCTGATTGATGAGCTGGTCACAGCCATCTCCCCAAAATTGTGGGGCGAGTTGCTGGTTGGCAATTTCAGCCAAGCTTAAAACCCCAGAACGAGCAAGAGGGTGGCGTTTGTGCACCACCGCCACAATAGGGGAGCGCCAAATGCGCTCCATCTGAATGCCGGCCATGGGCGGACATTTTAAGATAAAGCCAAGCTGGGCTTTGCCGCTTAATAGCTGCTCCATGATATTGGGCGAATGATCGCTATTGCAGCGGATTTCGAGTGGTGCTTTGGCGAGCGCCACCAAAATAGGCCCAAAAATCACCGAGGCTAAAGAGGGCATACAGGCTAACTGCATTCTAGGGAGGGCCGGTGCGCCTTGTAGCGTTTGGCGGCCGGTTTCTAGCGCGGCTAAGGCTTCTTTGACTGAGGGTAAAAATGCGAGGCAGGCTGCCGTGGCAATGGCTCCTCGGCGATGGCGCTGGAATAACTGTGTGCCTAAATCGGCCTCTAGCAGGCTGACGCGTTGGCTAACCTGAGGTTGTGACCAGCCGCGCCTAGCCGCTGCTTGGCTAAAACTGCCACAGGCCACGATATCCAGCAGTAATTGCAAATCATCAAGGCTAAGAGACATAAGAAAAACCTATATTAAATATTGCCAGTTAATGACTTCTATAATAACTGTCATCGGCCCAGAATATGCATTAATCATTCATAGGGGCAAGAAAATGGCAGGGGCAGAGCGGGCAAGGCGCTTGGGGCGGCGTTTTATTATGTTGGATAATATGCTGGTGGTGTGTGGGTTTTTTTTGGTGTTTCCGCTGATCAGCCTGCATTTTGTAGACCAATTAGGCTGGGCTGCCGCCGCTGTGGGTTTGGCCTTGGGTGTGCGGCAGTTATCGCAGCAGGGGTTGGGTTTAATTGGTGGCTCTTTGGCGGATCGCTTTGGGGCAAAACCTTTGATTGTGGCTGGGATGCTGCTGCGGGCGGCAGGTTTTGCCGTGATGGCATGGGCCAGTCACCCCAGTATTTTGGTTTTTTCCTGCGTGCTATCTGGCTTAGGTGGCATGTTATTTGATCCGCCCCGTAGCGCTTTAATTATTAAGCTGACTCGCCCTGCCGAGCGTAATCGTTTTTATTCGCTACTCATGATGCAAGAGAGCGCCGCCGCCATGTTGGGGGCTTTGATTGGCTCATGGTTGCTGATTTTTGATTTTTATTGGGTGGCGATGGGCGGCTGCGCGGCCTTTATATTAACGGCCTTGGTCAACGCTATTTTCTTGCCTGCTTATAAAGTAGCCGCAAAACGGACTTCGGCAATGGCAGCAATTCGTACGGTGCTGGCTGATAAGCCTTTTTTGGTGTTTGTGCTGACGCTCAGCGGCTATTACGTGCTCTGTGTGCAAATCATGCTGTTGATGCCTGTGGTGATAAAACAATTGGCAGGCACGGCACAGGCGGTGGGCTGGATGTATAGCTTGGATGCCATGCTGGCACTGTGCTTACTTTATCCTTTGGCAAGATTAGGCGAGCGTTATTTCAGCTTAGAAACACGGGTTTTGGCGGGGATTGCTTTAATGAGCATCAGCATGACCGCGATGGCTTTGGTGAGTGGGATTGTGGCGGCCTTTGTGGTGCTGACGTTCTTTTATTTGGGCACATTAATTACCGAGCCAGCTAGAGAAGCGCTATTGGCCCGTTTTGCCCAGCCAGAGGCAAGGGCCAGCTATATGGGAATGGGGCGAATGGGCTTGGCTTTGGGCGGCTTGTTTGGTTATACCGGCGGAGGGTTTTTACTCGATAACGCGCGTAGCTTGAATACGCCAAGCCTGCCTTGGTTAACGCTGGGCCTGATTGGTAGCCTTACTTTTATCGCTTTACACAGGCAGTTTTTTCCTTACTTTAAGGGCTTTAAGTATCATTTGAGGTTTGGTTGATTACAGTATTGTGTCGGCTTTGAAAATAATTTCACCGGCCTCCTTGTAAGCCTAAGCTGCTGAAAAACTTGGTTTATCCTTTATAAATAGCGTTTGTTAATTGTTTTTTTCTTACGCCTTGCCTGCTCTGGAGACTCTGGGGCAGGCTTTCCTCGTTTGGATGTAAATAATGCACATGCGAACAAGTAAGACTTGCGGTGTAATAGCGTGATGTAAGAGTGCATGATGATTCGAATTTCATTTAGAAACGATACCTTGCTGGCTGCGTTTGTGAGGCCTCACCGCTGTATTGCTTGCGTCCCCGCTTGGCAATATCCGCGTTTGGCTTGCTTATTGTTTTTGAAATAAGAATATTTCATTAATTAAAAATAGAATATTAAGTAAGTTTTAAGTCGAAATAGATATCATTTATTTATCTTTAAATCTGGCTTATTCGCTAGTATTTTTGGATGATTGTGTTTTTCTATTGCCGTACTGAATTGCTTGGTAAGAATACAGAGAATTGTAATGCAGTCTAAAAATTTAACTTTATATATTATCCTAGCCATGGTGCTGGGTATTATCTGTGGCTATGCCGTGAATCAATATGCAGATAACTCTGCTTCGCTGGCTTCTTTTGCTTCTTATATATCGCTACTCAGTGATATTTTCTTACGCTTAATCAAAATGATTATTGCACCACTGGTTTTCTCTACCTTAGTGGTAGGGATCGCCAGAATGGGGGATAGCGGCGCAATTGGCCGGATTGGCCTTAAAACCATGGGCTGGTTTATGTTTATGTCGCTCACGTCCCTTGTATTGGGCTTGGTGATGGTGACCATTCTTGAGCCAGGCGTGGGTTTAAATCTGCCATTACCCGCTGTGGGCACAGACAGCGGTGTGGTTAAAACCGCGATGAATCTGAAAGATTTTTTGCATCACGCATTCCCAAGCAGCATTTTCGATGCGATGGCTAAGAATGAAATTTTGCAAATTGTAGTGTTTTCTATTTTCTTTGGCGTGGCGGGTGCTGCGCTGGGTAAACGGGTTGCCCCGCTGGTGGATGTGATTGATATGGTGGCCCATGTCATGCTGAAAATCACCACCTACATTATGAACTTTGCGCCAGTTGCCGTGTTTGCTGCGATGGCGGCGGTGATTGCTAAAGAAGGGATTGACGTACTGGCGGTATATGGCAAGTTTGTGGCGAGCTTTTATCTCAGCATCTTTATGCTGTGGTGTGTGATTACCTTGCTGGGCTTTATATTTTTAAGAACACGGGTGTTTTCTTTGCTGCGCCGGATTCGTGGGGCGGTATTGCTGGCCTTTACCACGGCCAGCAGCGAGGCGGCTTATCCGCAAACCTTAGAGCAGCTAGAAAAGTTTGGCTGCAATAAGAAGATTTCCAGCTTTGTATTGCCAATTGGTTACTCGTTTAACCTTGATGGCTCGATGATGTATTGCACATTTGCCACCTTGTTTATTGCGCAGGCTTACGGCATTGAGCTGACCTTGATGCAAAAAATTATGATGCTGCTGATTTTGATGCTCACATCAAAAGGCATGGCGGGCGTACCACGTGCATCTTTAGTGGTAATTGCCGCTACGCTATCGCAGTTTAATATTCCAGAAGCAGGGCTATTGCTGATTTTAGGGGTGGATCATTTCTTAGATATGGGCCGCTCTGCCACCAATGTACTCGGCAATGCCGTGGCGACAGGGGTGGTTTGTAAGTGGGAAAACGAGCTGGGCGAAGAGCGTGATGTGTTGCCTGATGAGCTAGAGCCCAAAGTAGAGGTGCAGCCCGCGCCAATTTTGGATAAACCAGTGACTGTTTGATGGTTGTAATAAAAATGGCCCAGATGATTTCTGGGCCATTTTTTTGCTGGGGTAATTAGCTTGATTAGGCTGCGTGGGCACAAAGGCGTGCCCACGCTACATATTTTAATGCACCGCCTGCAACATCTTCTCCACCACCTTTTTAGCGTCGCCAAATACCATCATGGTTCTATCCATATAGAACAAATCATTATCTAGCCCCGCATAGCCTGCACTCATCGAGCGTTTAACCACCATCACGGTTTTGGCCTTATAGGCTTCTAAAATGGGCATGCCGTAAATGGGGCTGGTGGGGTCGTTTTTGGCTGCGGGGTTGACCACGTCGTTGGCACCAATAATTAGGACTACGTCGGCTGTGGAGAATTCGCTATTGATTTCTTCCATCTCCACCACTTTATCGTAAGGTACTTCGGCTTCAGCCAGTAGCACATTCATATGCCCTGGCATGCGGCCCGCTACGGGATGAATGGCGTAGCGCACGTCCACGCCGCGGGCGGTGAGTAGATCGCTTAGCTCTTGCAGTGCGTGCTGAGCGCGGGAAACGGCAAGGCCGTAGCCCGGCACAATAATCACTCTTTCTGCGTTTTCCATCAAAAACGCTGCATCATCGGCACTGCCCGTACGGTAGTTTTTTTGCGCCGAGCCAGCAGGGCCTGCAATGGCAACTGCAGCCCCAAAGCCACCGAGCAGCACCGAAAGAATCGAGCGATTCATGGCTTTGCACATAATGTAGGAAAGAATCGCCCCTGATGCGCCGACGCAAGCGCCAGCAATAATCAGCACAGGGTTATTCAGCGTAAAACCAATCCCCGCCGCTGCCCAGCCCGAGTAAGAGTTAAGCATAGACACCACCACCGGCATATCGGCTCCGCCAATGGGGATAATCAGCAGTACACCCAGCGCTAGTGCAATCGCCGTCATAATCAAGAAAGAAGATTGGTTATCGCTCACCACATAAATAGCGCCAAAGCCCAGCATGGCCAGCGCCAGCACTAAATTTAAACCGTGTTGGCCTTTAAAATTAATCGCCCTTGCGCCAAATTTGCCAGAGAGCTTGCCGTAGGCAATCACCGATGCACTAAAAGTGATTGCACCAATAAAAGCGCCGATAAATAGCTCGGTTTTTTGCATACTGCCGTGGGTCACGCCGGTATGGAAAATTGCGGCAATGGCAATCAGCACCGCTGATAAACCCACCAAAGAATGCATGGCGGCAACCAGCTCGGGCATAGAGGTCATGGCTACGGTGCGCGCTCTGTAAGCGCCAACCACAGCGCCCGCGCTCATGGCGGCTAAAATCAGCCAGACTACCGGTTTATCGGCCACAAAAAACGAGGTGGCAATAGCAATCGCCATGCCAATCATGCCAAAGAAATTACCGCGTCTGGCAGATAAAGGCGATGAAAGCCCTTTCAGCGATAAGATAAACAGTACGGCAGAAATCAGATAAAGAATGGAAGTAAAGTTCTGCATTATTTTGCCTTCCTTTTAAACATCGCCAGCATGCGCTGCGTGACTAAAAACCCACCAAAGATATTAATACTGGCAAGAAAAATAGCCACGGCACCTAAGACGCTGGTGATGCTGATTTCTTGCGCGTTGATATCCACCACTTGCAGCATCGCCCCAACAATAATGATGCCGCTGATGGCATTGGTCACCGCCATCAGCGGGGTATGCAGGGCAGGGGTGACATTCCATACCACGTGATAGCCAACAAAAATAGCCAGAATAAAAATAGTCAGGCTGCCAATAAAGGGATCCGTGCTTAGCGTATGGCTGCTGACTTCTGCAACGGCAGAGGCTGCTAAAGATAGCGACATTGCTTACTCCATATATGTTTTGAGGTTATGTAGGGTGGGCACGTCTTTGTGCCCACGCGGCATAGGCTGTTTTGCCACCTGTGGGCACAAAATTACCCTATATAACGGTTGCTGCGCGGCTTGGGGCTGCTTCGGCTTTTTTGCCAAATATGGCAGCGCCTTGATGGCAGACTAGCGTGGCTTTTATGATCTCATCCTCAAAATGCGGGGCGTATTTAGCCTCGGTATCTTGAAGTAGGCTTAAGAAAGTCAGCATATTGCGCGCATAAAGCGCGGATGCATCGGCAGCCAGCAGGCTAGCTAAATTGCCATGGCCGACAATAATTACGCCATTGTGGCTATGCACCACTTCCCCAGATTTAGAGAGCGGGCAATTGCCGCCGCTATCTACCGCTAGATCAATTATCACCGAGCCTGCTTTCATGGCCTTAATCGTGGTCTCAGGGATCAACACTGGCGCGGCTTTGCCTGGGATTTGTGCCGTACTAATAATAATATCGGCAAGGCGGGCTTGTTGATCAATTAAGGCGCTTTGGCGTAGCTTGTAATCATCCGACATCTCACGCGCATAGCCACCGGCGGTTTCTGCCGCTGCCTTTTCGGCATCGCTAAGCGTAACTTCAATAAACTTGCCGCCTAAGGACTCTACCTGCTCACGCGTGGCGGGGCGCACGTCAAACACCTCAACAATTGCGCCGAGCCGCTTGGCGGTAGCGATGGCTTGTAAGCCAGCCACGCCCGCACCCAGAATCAACACCCTTGCTGGTTTAACCGTCCCTGCAGCGGTCATCAACATCGGCATAAAGCGGGGATAGTATTGCGTTGCCAGTAATACGGCGCGATAGCCCGCAATATTGGCTTGCGAAGATAAAACGTCCATCGATTGGGCACGGGTAATCCGTGGCACCAGCTCCAGCGCGTAAGCACTGATTTGTTTGTTACTGAGCGCTTCTAAATGGGGGTAGCGATGAATATCAAACAGGGCCACAAGGGCAGCATGCAAAGGAAGCTGGGCCAGTTCATGCGCTTCTGGCGCACGGACTTTTAAAATAAGTTGCGCGCCCTGATAAAGCGCGTCTGTATTGTTGGCTATTTCAGCACCTGCCTCGGTATAGGCTGCGTCGCTGATGGCGGCATGGATGCCAGCCTTACTCTCTACTCTGACCGTATGCCCAGCTTTAATCAGTTTTTTTATTGTCTCCGGCGTCGCAGCAACCCGGAACTCCCCAGGCAGCACTTCGGCGGGAATGGCAATCAACATATCTGTTTCCTCATGGTTATCAGAGCAATGGGCAAACAATGGAGGTTTATGTCAGTTTGAATATTGGCCTGAGTCAAATAAGACCGAGTTTGATCTTATCGCAGTGCAACATTAATTTGCCGTGTGAAGTGTTCAATTACTTTGAAGGTGTTGTATTTCGTGTGAATCCACCCCATAAAGCATCTATTTTTGTAATGTGTTTACCTTATTATTGGGGTAAAAATAGCACGATGTAACTTGATTTTAGCGGCCGCTGCAGGCTTATTTTCAAATGAATGTATGAAAAAAACACCGTGTATTTAGATGATTTATTGTATTTTTTTATCTTGGATCTATTTTTTGCGGGTGCTTGGGCTGCTTGTTGCACGGCTGGCAGTTAAAGCTTACACGTGGCTTGTAATAAAAATGCTATTGATAATCATTATCATTTATAGGAGAATCAATTTATACACTCTATCGAGGCAATAGCATGAATGCATATTTGGTTGGCGCAGATGTACTGGGCAATATTCCTGATCTTTTATCCAGCTACGGTATTAAGGTGCATAAGCATGTTTCAGGGCGTAATGCCGCGCACCAGCGCAAGCCTGCCAGCTTAAAAGGCGCAGATCTATTAATCTTATTTACTGATTTTCTAAGCCACAATGTGATGCGCGCTTATCGTGATTTAGCGCATGAAGAGAACGTACGCTTTGTAGCTTGCCGCCGCTCGGTCTGTGCCTTGAGCCAATCGTTAGACAAAATAGAGTGTACGAAGGTGTGCGATGCATGCCCCAATAAAAAAATCCATTAATACGGCTAATCAGCCAGCAGCGGCAATAATTGCCGAAGTCCTGCATAAATAGGTTCATAAGCCCGCCAGAATGCGGGCTTTTTGCATGGCACGCTTCCTGCTTCATCTATATCCATAAACAGCGTATCTTATGCTTTATGATGATAAAAACTGGAGTTTGGCTATGTTAGGTCGTTTGGACGATTACTTCCGCCCGCAAGAAACTGCGCTGTCACTGCGCAGCCAGCGGCAAGAAGTATTGGCTTCAAATATCGCCAATAACGATACGCCAGGGTATAAGGCGCGCGATTTTGATTTTAAAAAATCGTTTGAAGCCGCCCTACAAAAAAATCCAGTGAAGCCTTTAGTCGCAACAGACTCGCGTCATTTACAGCCAAAAGAGAGTATTGATCCCCTGTCTAAGGCCTTGCTCTACCGCAATCCAAGACAATCTGGCATTGATGGCAATACGGTGGATATGAATGCCGAAATGGCAGCGTTTACCGATAACGCCATCCGCTATCAGGCAGGGATTACTTTTATGCAAAAACGGGTTGAGAGCCTGCGTTCTGCGCTAACGGGCCAATAAGAGAGCTAAACCATGTCTATGTTCAGAGTGTTTGATATTGCTTCAACCGCCATGCACGCACAGACCACGCGTTTGAATGCGGTGGCGTCTAATTTAGCCAATGCAGAATCGATTACTAGCTCCAATGGCCAGCCTTATCGCGCCAAGCAGGTGGTGTTTCAATCGGCGCAAATGCCGGGTGGTGGCAAGGAATCAGTTGGGGTGCAGGTGGCAGGGGTGATCGAAGACCAAACACCGCCTAAGCTGGTGTACGACCCAAAAAATAGCTTGGCCGATGCCAATGGCTATGTGGCCATGCCAAACGTGAATGTGGTTGAAGAAATGACCAATATGATTTCAGCTTCACGCTCGTATCAAACCAATGCCGATGTTATGAATACTGCAAAAACCCTGCTGCTGCGCACGCTGGCGCTGGGCCAATAAGGAGAATCATCATGGTTGCTCGTACAACGGTTAATTCAAGCACAGATTATGCCGCGCTGAATCAAAAAGCAGGAGCGGGCAAGGCCTCTGCGGCCGATCAGCAGCAAGATCGCTTTCTTAAGCTGCTGGTTAAGCAATTGCAAAGCCAAGACCCAATGAACCCAATGGATAATGCGGCAACGACCAGCCAGATGGCACAGATTAGTAGCGTAACGGGGATTGAAAAGCTCAATACCACCATGCAAACCATGCTGGCGAGCTTTTCTGCCGCACAAAGCTTTCAAGCGGCCGCCTTAATTGGCAAGGAAGTGCTAACGGTAGGCAATAAAATGAAGTTTGATGGCACCAAGCCCGTTGATACACGCGTCGATCTGCCATCGGGTGTGAGTAATATTAAAGTATCCATCATGGATAAGAACGGCCTTGTGGTCGATAACATCACCTTGCCACAACAGCCCGCAGGCGCAGCGGCCGTGGCTTGGGATGGCAAAAT
The DNA here is from genome assembly GCF_033446605.1 of Iodobacter sp. CM08. NCBI lineage: Bacteria > Pseudomonadati > Pseudomonadota > Betaproteobacteria > Neisseriales > Chitinibacteraceae > Iodobacter > Iodobacter sp. CM08. The sequence goes on from NZ_JAWQUO010000021.1 coordinate 66,972, forward strand.
GAATAATGGTGAAAAAGCCCCAGCGGGAGATTATTTAATTTCTGCGCGCGGCGTGCAAGATGGCAAGGAAATTGCTTTAAATACTTTAACGTGGCAAACCGCTAGCAGCGTTGAGCTGGCGAAGACGGGTGTCAAAGTGATGTTGGCGGATCAAAGCAGTGTTGATTTTAGCGCGGTAAGGCAAATTCGCTAGTTCAAGGCATCTGCAGTAAACAATTTTTGAGGGTACGGTTATGGGTTTCCAGCAGGGCTTGAGTGGTTTAAGTGCGTCGTCAAAAAGCCTAGACGCGATCGGTAATAATATTGCCAACTCTAGCACGGTCGGTTTTAAGCAATCGCGTTCAGAGTTTGCAGATATGTATGCCAACTCATTCGCTAGCTCATCGACCATCTCTGGGATGGGCGGGCGCACGGTTGCGGTGACTCAGCAGTTTGGTCAGGGCAATATCACCTCCACCAATAACCCGCTGGATATCGCCATTACGGGAAATGGATATTTCCGCATGATGGATGGAGATTCCGTTAGCTACACCCGTAATGGTCAGTTTCAAGTCAATAAAGACGGCTTTATTGTGGGTAATACCGGCCAAAAATTAACCGGCTGGCCCTTTGATATCAATGCCAATGCCTTGCAAAAGGGCGGCAATCCATCGCCTTTGCAATTGTCTGTGGGTAATATCGGTGCAAAAACCACTGGTTGGACAGAAGTGGTGGGTGGCGGTATTAGTGCAGGCCTACAGTTTGGGATGAATTTGGATGCTAGCCAGCTGCCTAAAGATAGAACTAATCCTCTTGCGGCCAATTATGTGGGTGCGCTGAACCCTGCTGATATTAAAACCTTTACCAATTCAACCTCGGCACAAGTTTATGATTCGCAAGGTGTTGCGCATAGCTTAACCATGTATTTTACTAAAACCGCACCCAATACTTGGGAAGTCAGAACGCGTTTTGATAGTGATCCGGTTTCATTGCCTAATAATGACCCGCTCAATTTAAATCCTTATCCAAATGTTACTTTTGATTCAAATGGTAAATTGATCAATGCCACGCCACTGGCTTTTAGTACCACGCTTGCTTCCGGAGCAACCTCGCCTTTGGCTTTTCATATTGGTTTAGAAGGTACAACGCAGTACGGTAGCCCATTTGGGGTGAATACGATTAGGCAAGATGGTTATCCTGACGGCGTGTTAACTGGGGTTGCGGTAGATCGTGAAGGGGTGATGCTAGGTAAGTATTCCAATGGGCAAAACAGGGCCATTGGACAAGTCACACTGACCAACTTTGCTAATTCGCAAGGGCTGCAAAACTTAGGTGACAACCGCTGGGGAGAAACCTTTGCATCGGGCCAGCCTAGAACCAACGATCCTGGCACCAGCGATTTAGGCTCCTTGCAATCGGCCTCGGTGGAAGACGCCAACGTTGATCTAACCGCTGAACTGGTTAATTTGATTACAGCACAACGCACCTATCAGGCCAATGCGCAAACCATTAAAGCGCAAGATACTATCTTGCAAACGATTGTGAATCTGCGTTAATTGATAGGGTAGAAATGATTTTTTAAAATCATTCTACCCACGTGTTTTTATGCCCATGCCCGAGTAAACACAATGGATCGAATGCTGTATATCGCGATGACTGGGGCCAAGCAAACCATGCTGCGCCAGGCCTCGGTTGCCAATAATTTAGCTAATGTGGCTACGCCTGGGTTTAGGGCGGAGCTAACGGCTTTTCGCGCTGTGCCCGTGATTGGTGGTGTGGGCGCGCCCAGCCGTGCTTATGTGGTGGAGCAGGGTACAGGGGCTGATTTTACGCCGGGGATTATCCAGCAGACTGGGCGTTCTTTAGATGTGGCGGTGAATGGGGCGGGTTGGTTGGCGGTGCAAACCCCAACGGGTGAGGCCTATACCCGTAACGGTGGCTTTGAAATTGATGCCGCAGGCTTGTTAAAAACCCGTAGTGGCTTGGTGGTGCAGGGCGAAAATGGCCCGTTATCTATTCCAGAAAATACCCGAATTACTATTGCTAAAGACGGCACGATTAATGGCTCGCCTTTTGATAATCCGTCGCAGGCGGTAGAAATTGGCCGACTTAAATTAGTTAATCCGCCAGAAAACGAATTAGAAAAAGGCAGTGATGGCCTGTTTCGCCAAAGAAATGGCGAGGTGGCTCAGGCAGATGTTGGCGTAAAACTTGCTTCAGAATCCTTGGAAGTGAGTAATGTGAATCCGGTAGATCAGTTGGTGCATATGATCGGTGCGCAGCGCCAATATGATTTACAGATTAAAATGATGCAGACCGTCGATCAAAATGCCAGAAGTGCCGCGCAGTTGCTTTCATTAAATGGTTGATTATTAAAAACTTTATCCACTAAATGCACAAAAAACACGAACAGATGGCACGTAGTAATCACTCATTGCTTCATTTAAATGCCAACTTATTAAAATTAAGTACTTACTAGCCTAATAAAAAAGAAAGTAGATTAAGTTACCTGATATGTCTCTTGCTCAATGGACTCTGTGTAGATAGGTTTCTTGAGTGTTGGGCTTGGTTTTTGAATGTGTAGGGCGGGTGAAACCCGCGAGCCATGCAGAAGCAATACGCGGGTTTCACCCGCCCTACGATATTTATAATGAAATTGAGTAAGAGACATAATCAGGTTAAGTTAAGGTCGTGGGTATTTATTGGTTTTTTCGTGTGTTTAGTGTTTTTCGTGGACTAAACGTCCATATGTGTAACATTAGATAATAAAATAGGAAGTACGCATCATGATGCGCTCGCTGTGGATTGCTAAGACTGGCATGGATGCCATGCAGATGAATGTGGATGTTATCTCGCATAACTTGGCCAACGTCAGCACCAATGGTTTTAAGCGTGAACGCGCGGTGTTTGAAGACTTGCTTTACCAAAATTTACGCCAGCCAGGCGGATCAACCAGTGCGCAAACCCAGCAACCAACCGGCTTGCAGCTTGGTACCGGTGTGCGGCCTGTGGCCACGGCCCGTATCCATATGCAGGGTAATTTGCAGCTTACCGATGGCCCGCTGGATATGGCGATTAATGGCCAAGGTTTTTTGCAAATTGCCATGCCCGATGGCACCACGGCTTATACCCGTGATGGCTCATTTCAAGTGGATAGCCAGGGTGCCGTGGTCACCGCCAGTGGTTATGCCTTGCAGCCTGCTTTGCAAGTTCCGCAAGGCACTACAAAACTCACTATCGCTAAAGATGGTACGGTGACTGCCATTGTAAATAATGATGCGGCAGCGCCTGTGCAGTTGGGTAATATTCAGCTGGCTACTTTTATTAATCCGCCAGGCTTGCAATCTGTGGGTGAAAATCTCTACTTAGAAACCACGGCCTCTGGTGCGCCAACGGTAGGTACGCCCGGTACAAATGGCTTGGGCGCGCTTAACCAAGGCTATGTAGAAACATCGAATGTGAATGTAACTGAAGAACTGATCAATATGATTCAAGCGCAGCGCTCGTTTGAAATTAATTCGCGAGCCATTAAAACCTCGGATGAGATGCTACAAAAGCTCACTCAGTTGTAATGAGGGGATGTAAATGAAATTTCACCTTGCCACAGCGGCAATGATTGCCGTACTGCTTGCCGCATGTACTACGCCTCCCTCGGTGGTGACCTTGCCAACCACGGCCAGACCGGCTCAGCCGGTTGTCGCCAGCATCAATAATGGTTCTATCTTTCAGCCCAATAGCTCACGTTTATTATTTGAAGAGCGGGTAGCGCGCAATATTGGTGATCTACTCAATATCACCATCGAAGAAAACCTCGCTGCGGTTAATACTTCCAATAGCAGTAGTAATAAAGCCGGATCCTTGGATTACAGCACTAAGGGTAATATTCCGCTGCTGCCGTGGGATATCGAGCAATATTTCTCACGCGAAGGCACCGCTGCGGTTAAGTTGGCGGGTACAAATAAATTTGAAGGCAAGGGGGCGACCAACAGCACCAATACCTTTAAAGGCACGATTGCCGTGACGGTGATTGATTTACTCGCCAATGGCAATCTGATTGTGGGTGGCGAAAAGCAAGTTGCCGTGAATAATCAAATTAATACCCTGCGTTTTACTGGGGTGATTAATCCGCTGGATATTAAAGCGGGTAACACGATTTCATCGAATAAAGTGGCCGATGCGCGCATCGAGCAGCTGGGTGTTGGCTCAATGGCCGATGCCAATACTATTGGCTGGCTACAGCGATTTTTCTTAAATGTAATGCCGTTTTAAATAGGTTGTGTATATGTACCGTTTTGCCCTTATCTGCTGCTTTTTGTTTGCTTTGGCGCCTGCGCAGGCTGAAAAAATAAAAGACTTAGCGTCGGTTGCGGGGGTAAGGAATAACCAGTTGGTAGGCTATGGCTTGGTGGTAGGTTTGGATGGTAGCGGCGATCAAACCACGCAAACGCCATTTACCGTGCAATCGGTGGTGAATATGCTGACTAATCTGGGGATTCAAGTGCCTGTTGGCGGCAATATGCAGCTTAAAAACGTCGCAGCCGTAACCGTGACGGCAACCTTGCCGCCTTTTGCTCGGCCTGGCCAGCCGCTAGATGTGACGATTGCTTCGATTGGTAATGCAAAGTCTATTCGTGGTGGCACATTACTGATGGCCCCACTTAAGGGGGCGGATGGGCAGATTTATGCGATGGCACAGGGCAATATTATTGTGGCTGGGGCAGGCGCATCGGCGGGTGGATCAAGCACGCAGGTTAATCAACTGGCTACAGGGCGAATTCCTGCGGGTGCGACGGTAGAAAAAGCCGTGGCTACTTTATTAGGCAATGGTGAGTTTGTGCAGCTGGAATTGCTAACCACTGATTTCACCACCGCTAATCGCGTGGTGAATGCCGTGAATTCCCAATTCTCAGGTACGGCAGTGGCTTTGGATGGCCGAGTAATCCAAGTGCGCGCGCCGCAAGATAATAATTTGCGTGTGGCTTTTTTATCCCGCTTAGAAAACATTGATGTCACCCCCGCAGAATCAAGCCCTAAGGTAATTATTAATGCGCGTACCGGCTCGATTGTGATGAATCAGGCGGTGAAGCTAGATAGCTGCGCTATTGCACACGGCAATTTAACCGTGACCATTACGGCAGATAATACCGTTTCCCAGCCTGATCCACTCTCTGGGGGTAAAACCACCAAAGTGCAAAATGCCGATATCCAAATTAAAGCGGATAAAGGCCCCATTGTGCGTTTACCTAAGTCCAGCACGCTGCGAGACGTGGTGCGCGCTTTAAATGCTGTAGGCGCAACGCCGCAGGATTTATTGGCTATTTTGCAAGCCATGAAGGCTGCAGGTAGTTTGAAGGCGGAGTTGGAAGTGATTTGAGTTTTCTGTACACGGTGGCTTACGCCAAAATACCGGCTAACCCACCTTAAGAAACGACTCCTTATTCTCGATGCCTGATAGGCACGCTTATTGCTTCATACTTGCTTAATCTCTTATTAAGCGTTGGTCAGTATGATCTCCTCAGCCACTCCTTCTAGTAATGATCTTGCCATTGATGTGCGTGGTGTGGATAGCTTACGTCAGCTGGCTCGCAAAGATCCGAGCAAAGCGGCTTTAGAGGTTGCGCGTGAATTTGAGGCTTTGTTGACCAATCAAATGCTCAAATCAATGCGTGAAGCCACGCCTAAGTACGATGAGATGGAATCAGGCACGGCGGATATGTTTCGCGGCATGCACGATCAGCAGCTCTCGCAAATGTGGTCTAAGCACGGTGGCGTGGGCTTTGCTGAATCTATTGTGCGGCAAATAGAATTGCAGCGTGATCCTTCGCTCTACCAAAAGCCATCACGTACTTTGCACAATGATTTACCAGCGGCAAAAGCGGCCGAGGCTTCGGCAAAAGATGCCGTATCGGGTGATTCGTTTGTAGCAAAGCAGGTGGGTAATGCCAGCGCCGCCGCCGCGGCTTTAGGCGTATCTGCCCATGTTTTAGTGGCACACGCTGCCTTAGAGTCAGGCTGGGGTAAAAAGCCGATTCGGGATGCGGCGGGTGCAGATAGCCATAATCTCTTTGGCATTAAAGCAACTAAAGATTGGCAAGGCAAAACCACAAATATCACCACTACCGAGTTTATTGGTGGGCGGGCTCAAAAGCGGGTAGAGAGCTTTAGAGTGTATGACTCGTATGCAGAAAGCTTTAATGATTACGCTAGCTTAATCAAGCGCCGCTACACCGAGGCTATGGGCCAAGGAAGTAATGCGCAGGGCTTTGCAAAGGCTTTGCAAACCGGTGGCTATGCTACAGACCCGCAGTATGCAAATAAATTAGCGCAAGTTGCTGAGCAATTACGACGTCAATTAGCCTGATTTTAAATAGTGGCAGATAGGCTTTTTATTCCGCCTTCAAGTATGGGCCGTTTGTGCCGATAAATAGTAGCAAAGGAGTTGCATCATGGGAGCCAGTGTTTTTGGTATCGGCCTAAGTGGCCTAAACGCAGCAAGCTTAGGCTTGAGTACGACTGGGCATAATATTGCCAATGCTAATACGCCTGGCTATTCCCGCCAAAACGTGAAGCAAAGTGCCCCTTACCCTCAATATACCGGTAATGGTTTTACTGGGCTTGGCGTACGTGTGGATACCGTGCAGCGCTCTTATGATGAATTTTTAACTAAGCAAGTTCAAACCGCTACCTCTCAAGACAGCTACTACGGTACTTATCTTGCTGAAATTAAGCAGGTTGATAACTTGGTGGCCGATCCTGCTGCGGGCGTGTCACCGGTTTTGCAATCATTTTTTAGCGCAGTCCAAGGGATGGCCACCAATCCAGCGTCTTTGCCTGCTCGTCAATCTTTAATGAGCAATGCACAGGGCTTGGTAAACCGTTTCCAAGTGTTTGATCAGCGGCTTTCTGAAATGCGCGCAGGCGTAAATGGCAATTTAGTCAGCGCTGCTGATCATGTCACCGCCTTGTCTAAACAAATTGCCCAAATTAACGGCCAAATTGCCGTTTCGAGCAGTGGTGGGCAATTGCCAAATGATTTGCTGGATCAGCGAGATCAAATGGTGTTGGATTTAAATACCCTGGTAAAGGCCACCTCTATTAAACAAAGCGATGGCTCTATTAATGTGTTTATTGGCAATGGTCAAAATCTGGTGGTAGGTGGCACGGCCTATGCCATTGCTGCAAAGCCTTCTATTAGTGATCCACAACGGCTTTCTATTGTGTACACCCAGGGAGCCATTGATGCAGAAATTCCTGAAACCATGCTCACAGGTGGCCAATTGGGTGGCTTGCTTGAGTATCGGAGCAAAGTATTAGATTCAGCACAAAACTCAATTGAGCGCATGGCTGTGGTGCTAGGACAGACGTTTAATGCCCAGATGCGTCAAGGGCAAGATTTGTACGGCAATATGGGGACGAATTTTTTTGATTACCCGCAAGGGAATGTGTCTTTAATGCATACCGTGGTTGCCCCTCCAGCTGCCAATGTGAGCTCTACATTTGCCACGGTAAGTTTGCCAGCAGGGGTGAAGAGTGTAGCCAGTGATTACTCTTTGAAATACGACCCCACAATCCCTGGCAATGAGTATGTGATTACTCGTTTATCGGACAATGTGTCGCAGTCGGTGAGTGCAGCCTCTATGGGGACGGGTCCTACCGTCTTGGGTTTAACTTGGAATGTGGTTGCAGGCACGATGGCGGCGGGTGAAAAAGTAGGGGTCAGTATGCCGCCTGTTATTGGTAATGTGCTGTCTAATCGCAACAACACCGCTGCTATTCCGCCTGCTGTAGCCCCTGTGTTGGGAGGCTATATTGAAGACGTGAGTAAAATTCAGGCCAGTGATTATGAAGTATTTTACGATGGCACTGATTACCAAGTGACGCGGCAATCGGATGGCCAGCGCACCCAAATTACTGGTGGAGTGGGCGGGCAATTTGCTAATAATGCTAATTCTATTGTTGTAGACGGTTTGCGTTTAAGTTTTTCGCAAGGAACGCCAACGGCAGGTGATCGGTTTACCGTGCAACCCTACGCGGGTTTTAGCCGTAGTTTAAGCATTAAGCCAACAGATCCACGGGTGATTGCCGCAGGTGTGCCTATTATTTCAAATACACAACGTACTAATACGGGTACCGGTAAAATTAGCCAAGTATCGGTGGATGCGGCGTCCACCATCACCACACAATCGGCGGTTAACCCTGCGCTTAAAAATCCGGTTACGATCACTTTTGCCTCGCCTACTACCTATACCTTAACCGATGGCGCAACAACATCTGCGCCGATTGGTTATGTAGCAGGCCAGTTGATTTCCTTTAATGGCTGGAATGTAAAAATTGATGGGCAGCCAGCACAAGGGGATAAGTTTTCTATTGATCCTGGTACCTCGCTAGATGCCGATGGCCGTAATGCCTTGAAACTGGGCGAATTACAGTCGCGTAAAATAATTGACGGCGGTAAGGCTAATTATCAAGAGGCTTATGGGCAGATGGTTGCGGTGATTGGGGCAAAAACCAATGAAGTGGCTATTATGTCGACCGCACAAATTGAGGTGCGTAAACAAGCCGAAATTTCGCGTGATTCTGTTTCTGCTGTGAATTTGGATGAAGAAGCCGCTAATTTATTGCGCTATCAGCAGGCTTATCAAGCCTCCAGTAAAGTAATTCAAATTGCACAACAAGCATTTGATGCCATTGTGCGAATTGGTGGCTAATAGGTGTTTTAAGCCTATTGCTCAGTATTTATAAGGAATAAATAGCATGCGTATCGCCACCACGACCATTTATAAGCAAGGTGCTGCAGAATTGCAGCGCCATTCTAGCGTGCAAGCGAAATTGCAAAATCAATTGTCGACGGGCCGTCGCGTGCTGACGCCTGCTGATGATCCTATTTCATCGGCAAAAATATTAGATGTCACTCAAGCACAAGAGCTAAATAAGCAGTATGCCGTGAATAGCCAAACGGCGGATTCGGCAATGCGCCTTTCTGAATCAACTTTGCATCAAGTCACTGAGTTGCTACACGATATTTATTCCTTGGCGGTGAGTGCTGGTAATCCTTCGCAAACCGTTGCAGAAAAAAAGCTCCTTGATGCTCAGCTGCAAGGCCAATACAAGGAAATGATGAGCCTTGCCAATGCAACCGACGGTGTTGGCTCTTATTTGTTTTCTGGCTTCAAAGGCTCAACTCAACCTTTTAGTGAAACTTCATTTGGTAATGTGACTTACGCTGGGGACGATGGGCAGCGGCAGATGCAAATCTCTGGTTCTAGGCAGATCCCCGTTTCTGAATCGGGTTATCAGATTTTTCAAGCGGGCCGCACCGGTAATGGCAGTTTTGTTAACTCTGCAAATAGTGTGGCACCCGGTAATAGTGGCAGCGGCATCGTCAGCCCTGGCGAAGTGGTGGATGTAACTAAATGGAATAACCCAGCTCATTCACAGAAATTTAAGCTTGAGTTTCAATCGGTGAATGATCCGGCAAACCCAGGTAAGCCGGTGATTTCTTATGATCTGATTGATAATCAGCCACTGCTTGCCGATGGCGTGACTGCAAATACTAACTTCAATAAATCATTAGTGGATGGGTATGATTACACTGCCGGTGTAAGGCCTGCTATTCCTGGTCAGCTTAATAATTATCCGCGTCCTTATGTGCCAGGTGGCGATATTCAGTTTAAAAACCTAGCCACAGATCCGGTTGGAATCCCGCCGGTTGCCGCTTGGGATTACGGCATCAAAATGAATGTAACTGGGCAGCCAAGTACAGTGATTGGCCCCTTAGGCGCGAGCGCCACTCCTACAGGGATTGTTGCTAGTGGCGTTTTAGATTCATTTAATGTTGATCCAAGCCGTAATAATGGCGATATTTTCCAAACCATGAAGGTTTTTTCTGATGCTCTGAATAACTATCAGACTAGCCCAACAGGGATGGCTAACTTTCATAATCAACTGAATACTGTCTTGCAAAATACCAGCAATATGCTAACCAATGTGCTGAGCTCAAATGGTAGCTTTGGGGCCAAAATGGTGGAAACGCAATCAGTACAAGATACCAATGGCGATTTAAAAGTGCAGTACGGGCAAACCTTGTCACAATTACAAGATTTGGATTACTCCACCGCACTGAGTGATTTTTCTTTGACCCAGACCCTGCTTGAGGCTTCGCGCAAATCGTTCTCTCAAGTGCAAGGTTTAAGCTTATTTCAGTACATTAACTAGTCGCAGCTTAGCAATGAGGCGGCCATTAATTGGCCGCTTTTTTTTGTGCTCAAGCTGGCCTTGGTCTACTCCTGTATTATTCGGCCTATGGCTAAAATTCGATCTACTTTTATTTGTCAGCTTTGTGGCTCAGCTTCACCGAAGTGGCAGGGGCAATGCCCAGGTTGTGGCGAGTGGAATACACTGCAAGAAGGCGTAGCAGAGACTGCACCAAGCACGCGCTTCCAATCTTTGGCTGCCGATGGGGCAATCCACCAGTTGAGCGATGTAGAAGCGGCTGAAATTCCTCGTATTGCTACCGGCATGGCCGAGCTTGACCGCGTGTTAGGCGGTGGCTTAGTGCCAGGTGGCGTGGTGCTGATTGGTGGTGACCCAGGGATTGGTAAATCAACGCTACTCTTGCAAGCGATGACGCTGCTGGCGGCGGCAAGAGCGGTTTTGTATGTGTCTGGTGAAGAATCGCCGCAGCAAATTGCTTTGCGTGCCAAACGCTTAGGTTTACCCGCTGGCAAAGTGGCCTTGTATGCTGAAATTGGCTTAGAAAAAATCTTAGCCGCCCTAGAAAAAGTCGGCCCCCAAGTAGCGGTAATTGACTCGATCCAAACCGTTTATTCTGAGGCCTTAACCTCCGCACCGGGTAGCGTGGCGCAGGTTAGAGAATGTGCAGCCCAGCTCACCCGGTATGCCAAGCGCACGGGCACGACTATTTTCTTGGTTGGCCATGTCACCAAAGATGGCGCCATTGCTGGCCCGCGCGTGCTTGAGCATATTGTTGATGCCGTATTGTATTTTGAGGGCGACACGCATTCTAGTTTTAGGTTAATACGCGCCATTAAAAACCGCTTTGGAGCGGTCAATGAGCTGGGCGTGTTTGCCATGACGGATAAAGGCTTGCGTGAAGTCTCAAATCCTTCGGCATTATTTTTATCCCAGCACAAAGAGCCGGTGCCAGGTAGCTGCGTACTGGTGACGCAAGAGGGCACGCGGCCGTTATTGGTGGAGATTCAAGCCTTGGTAGATGATGCACATTCACCTCAGCCCAAGCGCTTGGCTGTAGGGGTGGAGCAAAACCGCTTGGCTTTGCTGCTGGCGGTGTTGCATCGCCATGCGGGGATTGCTGCATTTGATCAAGATGTGTTTATTAACGCGGTAGGCGGCGTGCGGATCGCCGAGCCTGCGGCAGATTTGGCGGTTTTACTGGCGATTGTGTCCTCGCTCAAAAACCGGCCCTTGCCAGAAAAGCTGGTGGTGTTTGGTGAGGTGGGGCTGGCTGGTGAAGTGAGGCCAGTGCAGCGTGGGCAGGAGCGCCTGCGTGAGGCGGCAAAGCTGGGCTTTACCCATGCAATTATCCCTAAGGGTAATCGTCCGCGCCAAGCGATTGAAGGAATGACAGTAACGCTGGTTGAGCGTTTGGATGAAGCCGTTAGCGCGGCAATGTAAGTTTTCTAGTACAATGGGCTTGAAAAATAAGCGTACGCCCACATCAATAAAACATTGCTGGCTGCTTCATCCTTCGTCTAGGATTCGTTGAGCCAATCGATTACCCCCATGCTGGAGATTTAATATGAGTGAACATATCGCACAGGTAACAGATGCCACTTTTGATGCTGAGGTTTTACAAGCACAAGGTCCTGTTTTGGTTGATTACTGGGCTGAGTGGTGCGGTCCGTGCAAAATGATTACTCCTATTTTGGAAGAAGTGGGTGCTGAGTACGCAGGTCGTTTGAAAGTCGCTAAGCTTAATATTGACGACAACCAAGCTACGCCGCCTAAGTACGGCATCCGTGGTATCCCTACATTAATGTTGTTTGTGAACGGTGAAGTAAAGGCAACTAAGGTTGGTGCGTTGTCAAAATCACAATTAACCGCATTTCTTGATAGTAATATTTGACAGTACTAGTTAAACCCGTATAGGCTTCTATGTATTCAACTGGGCCAGCCGGATATTCTTTTCGGCCCGCCCAGTCTATTATCTAATTTTCCCTTCCCGATTTATTCAAGCGCGCCCTCCTATGCACCTGTCTGATTTAAAACACCTCCACGTTTCCGAACTTGTTGATATGGCTACGTCTTGCGAGATTGACGGTGCAAACCGGCTGCGTAAGCAAGATCTCGTTTTTGCCATATTGAAAACTAAAGCCAAGAAAGGCGAAAACATTTATGGCGATGGAACGCTAGAAGTGTTGCCTGATGGTTTTGGGTTTTTGCGAAGCCCCGATACCTCGTATTTAGCTGGTCCTGACGATATTTACGTTAGCCCTAGCCAAATTCGTCGCTTTAATCTGCATACTGGTGACACCATTGACGGCGAAATTCGAACGCCTAAAGATGGCGAGCGCTATTTTGCTCTGGTTAAAGTCGATAAAGTAAATGGTGAGTCGCCAGAAAATGCCAAGCATAAAATTTTATTCGAAAATTTAACGCCGTTATTCCCGAATAAGCGCTTGCATCTTGAGCGTGATATTCGCGCCGAAGAAAACATCACCGGCCGCATCATTGATTTAATCGCACCTATCGGTAAAGGCCAGCGCGCACTGTTAGTTGCGCCGCCAAAAACCGGTAAAACCGTGATGTTGCAGCACATCGCCCATGCTATCAGTGCCAATCACCCTGAAGTAATGCTGATTGTCTTGCTGATTGACGAGCGCCCTGAAGAAGTGACCGAAATGCAGCGCTCCGTGAAGGGTGAAGTGGTTTCTTCGACCTTTGACGAGCCAGCAACACGCCACGTACAAGTGGCAGAAATGGTGATCGAAAAAGCCAAGCGCCTCGTTGAGCATAAAAAAGACGTGGTGATTCTGTTAGATTCGATTACTCGTTTAGCTCGTGCCTACAATACCGTTGTGCCTGCTTCAGGCAAGGTACTAACGGGTGGTGTGGATGCAAATGCCTTGCAGCGTCCTAAGCGCTTCTTTGGCGCCGCGCGTAATATTGAAGAGGGTGGCAGCTTAACCATTATTGCAACGGCACTGATTGATACCGGTAGCCGTATGGATGATGTGATTTACGAAGAATTCAAGGGTACGGGTAATAATGAAATCCACCTTGATCGTCGTATGGCAGAAAAACGCACTTATCCAGCACTCAATGTTAATCGCTCCGGTACACGTCGCGAAGAATTGCTAATTCAGCAAGATCAATTGCAAAAAATTTGGGTTCTGCGCAAATTACTTTATCCAATGGATGATTTGGATGCGATGGAATTCTTGTTAGATAAAATCAAAGGCACCAAAAATAATATGGATTTCTTTGATTCGATGCGTCGATAATTACAAAAGCGCAGCTTGTTCAAATTGCGCTTTTGTGCGATCATCTCGTTTTTATGGCTAGTGTTGGCACAACCCCAGCACGCTAACAAGGGAAGTAAAATGAAAGACGGCATTCACCCAGAATATAAAGAAGTGGTATTCCACGACACAGCTGCTGATTTTAAATTTATCAGCCGTTCTACTCTGACTGCTAAACAAACTATCGTTTGGACAGACGGTAAAGAGTACCCGCTGGTTAAGTTGGATATCTCTTCAGAATCACACCCGTTCTACACCGGTAAGCAAAAGATTGTGGACACTGCCGGTCGCATCGACAAGTTCCGTCAAAAATACAGCATGTACGGCAGCAAGGAATAATTGTTCCTGCGCAGTATCTGAAAAAGGCAGCCACGCGCTGCCTTTTTTGCATTTAAAAAATAGTTTTCAAAAATCCGGCCAAAACAACCGGACTATCGTGGGCTCTGGGTAAACACCATGCTGACTTATATTCCTCCTGCAGATCGGGAGCCCCTGCCTGTTGGGGCAGAAAAGCCTTGGCTATTGCTACTTCTTTGTTTGGTTTGGCTTGTGCCAGGTTTGATTGGCCATGATCCTTGGAAGCCTGATGAAGTTGAAACTGCTGCAGTGATTCAGCAGTTTATGCATGGCGCTTACTGGTCTATTCCACAATTTGCAGGACAGCCTTATTTAGAAAGCGCTCCTTTGTATTATTGGACCGCCGCCTTGTTTGCTTGGCCTTTACAAAAACTAGGGATGGCCGTGCACGATGCTGCTCGTTTAACGACGGGTATTTGGATGGCACTAGCATTGTGGGGGTTAGGTTTGGCAGGGCGGGAGCTTTATGGCCGCCGCTATGGCCGAGTTGCTGTGATTACCATGATTGGCTGTATTGGTTTGATTATTTGGGGGCATCATCTTTCCCCTCAGGTTTTGGTGTTAGCAGGGTTTTCTTGGCATGCCTATGGTCTTGCCTATGCATTACGTCAGCCGCTTAGGGCTGGGTTTATCTTAGGACTAGCATGGTTGCTATTATTGCTTGGGGGAAATTGGGCTGAATTTATATTGGCATTCAGTTCTGCTTTGGTTTTGTTTTTATTTAAACCTTGGCGCAGCACGTCCTATGCGGTGAGTTTGTTGTGCGCTTTAGTGATTGCTGTGCCCCTGAGTGCAATTTGGCCGATTGATCTTTATCAGCATGCGCGGCCTGTATTTGATTTGTGGCTAGGCCAATATGCTTTGGGGCCGTTTGGTGGTTTGACTAATTTCAAAGCATTTCATGCTTTTGGTTTTTTCTTTTCTATTGCACTGTGGTTTGCATGGCCAGCATTACCCTTGGCGATGTGGGGGCTATGGGCAAATCGTCATCAGCTAAGCCAGCCTAAGATGTTGTTGCCAAGTGTTTTGCTGCTTATGCATGTGCTTTGGTTTGTGATGGCGGGGGACGCACGTGAATCACATGCCTTAATTGTGTTATTGCCTCTCTCTATTTTGGCTGCGAGCGGGGTAGATGATTTGCGCCGTGGCGCAGCTCAAGCGCTTAACTGGTTTGGTTTGATGACTTTTGGTCTCTTTACTGGGCTGTTGTGGTTAGGATGGCTTGCCGTGCATACGGGAGTGCCAACCGGCATGGCTAGAGCGCTGCGGGAGGCGAGCCCCGCTTATCAAGCACAGTGGAGCTGGCTAGGAATTGTGTTTGCGCTTTGCTTAACAGGAATCTGGGGTCTTGTCATTGCTCGTAAACGTCCGCCAGGACGTTTGGCAGTAACCAATTGGGCTTGTGGTGTGACCTTGATTTGGGGAGTGTTAATTAGCCTCTGGCAACCATGGCTAGATGCATCAAAAAGCTATCGTGCAGTATCTTATTCATTACGAGATGCCATGCAAGGGCAAACCTCCTGCATTGATGGGCGTCATATTTCATCGGCACCACTGGCTTCTTTTGAGTATTTTGCAGGTATTACCCTAAGGCAGGGGAGCAAGGCCGAAGCTTGCCGTTTACGGATGAGTGTGGGTGGAGAGCCCTTGGGTAGTACGGTGTTATGGCGTGGCAATCGTGCAGGTGAGCAAAAAGAGTCCTTCGCCCTGATTGAGGTTCCACTGTAAAAAAAGGATCGTTTACATTTAAGTAAACGATCCTTTTTTTACATCTACTGCATCATCGCTGGATGATTTTATTTTATATTTAAGTTGGCCGTATTTTTAGCTGCATGAGCCGCTGTATCTTCTATAACCTTACGGCGCACATAAAAAAATATATACACCGCCATGCCTAAAATAAACAAGATAGTAAATAGGCTTAATAAGCCAATATCAGAAGTAAATAGCGCTTGTAGTGGTGTGTTTTCCATCTCGCTCTCCTTGCTTTTATATAGCCCTAATATAAAAGAAGAATGGGGGAGAGTGGCTTGATGTGTATCAAGGTATGTATACCAATTGCGTAAATACTTAGTCTTTAATTTTTTTTGTTATTCAGTAACGCAGCCAAGAGTGAAACGTCAACAGACCCTAGGGCAATCCCTCTATGCCTTTCCTTACTTAGAAATCTGACTGTAAATCACGGTTTGATTGCGGCCATTGTTTTTGGCTTGATAGAGCGCTTGGTCGGCTCGTTTAAGAATACTATCTATCTTTTGATCGTCACTAGATAACAGAGCCATCCCAATGCTGGCGGTAAATTGTAATATTTGCTCATTTGGCAAATTAATCCGTTGAGCCTCAATGCGTTGCCTTAATCTTTCAGCCACAGGATATCCCTGCTCTAAAGTAGTTTCAGGTAACAAAATAGCAAACTCTTCGCCCCCAATCCGGCCTATTAAATCGATATCTCTTAGGGTTGATTTGCAAAGCTCGGCTAGGCTTTGAATTGCTTTATCACCAATATCATGCCCCCAACTATCATTAATGCGCTTGAAGTGATCTATATCGAGCATGATAACGATTAATGGCTGCTGATTACGTTTGGCGCGGGCAATTTCATGATTGGCGCGGTCTGTAAAATAGGAGCGATTAAATAGGCCTGATAAGCTATCTATGGTTGCGCGGTGCTGCAGCTCTGCCTCTAGTTGTTTTCTGGCGGTAATATCGCTAATTCCAATCATTAACGTGCTAGATTGGGCGCTTTCACTGATCGACATTGATAAGCTACCCCAGAAAGGTTGCCCGCCTTTCTGCTGGAGCATCACTTCAATATTTTGCTGCGCTTGCCCAGATTGTATTTTCTCAACTTGCTCGATGAAATTAAGTTTGGTTTTATAAAGCTCAAATACGCGTTGAGATAAAGCACCAGCCTGTGTTTGATTAAATAACTCGGCGGCCTGATGATTGATATAGGTAATAAAGTAATCTGGTGTACGGGCAAGAACAATTGCTACCGGGCTGGTTTCAATCATTTGCCTAAAGCGTGCTTCACTAGCATTTAAGTGTTTTTCTTTTTTTTGTAAATTTTGGGTTAAACGATGTGAGCGCCAAAAGAAATAGCACATGAGCAAGGCCATGATTAATAAAGTGCTTCCACCGTATAAATAGTAGAGGGTGTTTTTGCGCCAGCGTAGTAAATAATCAAGCGAAGAGCTACTGGCTACAATAAAAAAGGGCGTATCTTTAATTGAGTGATAGCTACTAACGCTTTGCGCGGTTTGGGAGTGATTAATTAAGACCGCAGTTTCTTTGCCGCTGATTAAATTTTGGATAATGGCCTTATCAAGGGGAGGGCTAATCACATCAGCAGGGTATTGGGCAATGACATTCAGCTCTTGATCAATAAGCTGAATATTGCCATGTTGTCCTAGGCTAATTGTACTGAGTAGCTGTTCAAAGTATTCACGGCTAATGCTCGCCACAATGAGCCCTGCAAACTCGGCTTTGGCCGTTTCAACACGGCGGGCAACAACAATCCCCGTATTATGTTGATTACTACTGAGCTTGGAGTAAATGTTTTCGTGATAAGGATTGTTACGGATAATTTGAAAATAGTCGTGATTAATCAACTGACCACTACCGGGTAAGTCTAGGGCGCGGTGATTAATGCTGCTATTACTGCTGACCAGTGCAATATTATTGGCTTGGTGGATTTTGACTAATTTATCTAATAGTAGATTTTGAATTTCTTTATTTCTAATCTCACCGCGCTCAGCGCTGGCGATATCTTCACTAGAGATTCGATCACTTATATCGCTGAGTACGAGTTCTATTTCTCGCAACGAATTATTGATTTGATTGGTGATTGCTTGGGCTTGATGGTCGGTCTCGGTATTGGCTTTTTGAATCTCAAAGCGATAAGAACTATTCACCTGATAGGCTAAAATAAAAATCATCCCTAGGCCAAAAAACATGGCAAGTAGGGTGAGGAAAGCAGATTGGCGAGTAGTCCAGTTCATGGTATGGGTAGTAGAAAAGTAATTAGACAAAAATTTACTAGCCCTCTCACCTGCTTGCCTTGTTAGGCATACTGCTGGTGCATTTTGCTGAAAACTCATGTTTTACTTATTCTACTGCCCTAGCCCTAAGAATTAGTCGCGGAAATTTTGATATTGCAATGGAAAATCAGTAATTGATTTTCTCATTAGAGCAATCACTTCTTGCAAAATATCGCGCTTAGCGCCAGTGACGCGCACTGTGTCACCTTGAATGGCGGTTTGTACTTTGAGTTTTTCATCTTTAATTAATTTAATGATCTTTTTAGCTAAGTCTTGATCAATACCCGCTTTGATCTTCATTTCCATTTTTACTTTATTACCAGATATTTTTTGCACGTCACCACTTTCAAGACGCTTGCTGCTATCGGCTTCTTTTTTCTCTAGTGCTGGAAATAAAATATCTTTAACTTGATCCAGCTGAGCATTAGAATCGCCGTGCAAGGTGATGGTTTCATCTTTTTCGTTTAATTCAACTTTGGCGCTGGTGCCTTTAAAATCAAAGCGATTATTGATCACACGATCAACTGCGTCGATGGCGTTTTTGAGGGCAACCATATCGAGTTCGGAGCTAATATCGAAAGAAGGCATGTTGCTTCCCTTTAAAGTAAATAGTTAATAAATAAAATTATGCAAAATGACAAACATAATGCAGTGTTTCTAGTGTTTCAATTGTAAAGCTGGAGTTTGCTGGCACATTAAAGCTTTGGCCTGCAGTATAGGCGGTGGCGCTTGTTTCATCTGCCAATTTAACTTGGCAGCTACCTGCAACGACTTCCATTATTTCTGCCGTAGCGGTATTAAAAACCAGCTTGGATGGCAGAATCACACCAACGGTTTTTTTCTCACCACTGGCTAAAATAAGGGTATGGGAAACACATAGGCCATCAAAGTACCTGATTATGTCTCTTGCTCAATTGAGGCTTGAAATACCCCTCTTGGACAAGGTTTAGCCTGCATCACGGCTTTGAGTAATCGAGGAATCAGAGCGCACAGGTCTGCTCGACGATTGAAAC